>JBFMCT010000005.1 GCA_040754375.1 Actinomycetota bacterium | reverse complement strand
CTCGCCAGTCCAGCACCCACCAGGACCGCAGCACTCGACATCATCTATTATCGTCGCTCGGCGGCCTCAGATGATGGATGGGGCCCTCGCCACCAGGGCTTTCAGCGCACTATGTCAGGAGTCCTGGAATCGTGGGCATTTCGCCCACGATTCCCGCGCGGGTTTCGTGGGGTGGGGTGGGGTGGGGTTGTCCGCCGCTACTCGGGCCAGGAGACGGTGACCGACAGTTCGTCGGCGCCGCGGACCAGGCCCAGGGCCAACGGCTGGCCAGTGGGCAGGGCGTCGAGGGCGGCGTGCAGGTCGTCCACCCGGGCGACAGGGGCGCCGCCCGCGCTCACGATCAGGTCGCCGGCGCGGACTCCGGCCTCGGCCGCCGGGCCGCCCGGCTCCACGACCCGCACCAGCACCCCGTCTCGGTCCGGGAGCCCGACCGATCGGCGCAGGTGGCGGGCGGCCCGGCCCGGCACCAGGCCCACCCCGAGGTGGGGCCGGTGGGGCGCCTCGCCCCGGGTCAGGGCGTCGACGCGGGCCTTGAGCCCTGCACCGGCGGGGATGGCGGCGTAGAACCCCTCGCCCAGGCGGTTGGTGTTGATGCCCACCAGCCGGCCCTCGAGGTCGACGATGGGCCCGCCCGACGACCCCCGCACCAGCGGGGCGGTGTGCTCCACCGTGCCCGTCACCCGCCTCCCCCTCGGGCCCCGGAAGGCCTGGCTGACGGCCGAGACCATGCCCACCGTGACCCGCAGGCCCCGGCCCCCGGGGTTAGCCAGGGCGAACACCACCGCCCCCACGGCCAGCCCGGCCTCGTCGGCATCGTCCCCGGTGCCGTCACCGGTCGGTTCCCAGGCCAGTGCCGGCGTGTCGCCGGTGTCGACCCGGACCACGGCCAGGTCGCCGTCGACGTCGGCCCCGACCACCTGGCCGGCCACCGTACGCCCGCCCGCGAACGTCACCGCCACCTCGGGACCGCCCACGTTGTGGGCGTTGGTGAGGACCAGCCCGTCACCGATGACCACCCCCGAACCCAGGCCCCAGCCGTGGCCGATCCCGACCACAGAACGGCCGGCCGTCCGGGCCACGGCCTGGGCCGCATCCTGCAACTCCCCGAGCACCTTTGCCGGCATCTCGTCCATCTCCTCCTAGTAACTTGCTACTTGCAAGTCAGTACACCACAACCGTGAGGGCCCGGCAAGAGGAATGATGGGGAACGTGGCCGACCCGCCCTCCCCCCTGGCCGAGGCCGTCGCCCGGGTGGGCGACCGGTGGGCCCTGCTGCTGGTCAACGCCCTGCTGGCCGGGCCCCGGCGGTTCAACGACCTCCAGGTCGACTTGGGTGGTATCGCCCCCAATGTCCTCACCCAGCGCCTGCGCCACCTCGAACGCGAGGGCGTGGTGACAGCCGTCCCCTACTCCCGGCGCCCGCTACGGGTCGTCTACCAACTCACGGCCGCCGGCCACGAGCTGGCGGGCGCCCTGCGCCTGCTGGCCCAGTGGGGGGCGTCCACCGGCCGCGCCGAACCCCTGCGCCACAGCCCGTGCGGCACCGCCCTGGAGGCCCGCTGGTGGTGCCCGACGTGCGCCCGCACGGCCGACGACGGCGAGGACGACGGCATCGTCCACCTCTGATCCCCGGAGCGGGTCAGACCGTCTGGTTGGCGATGGTGAGGTGGTGGGCGGTCCAGCGGCGCAGGTTGGCCAGCTTGCGGTCGTCGAGGACCTCGCAGGCCCAGCCCCAGTGGACCGAGACCCAGTCCCCCACGGCCACGTCGTCGGCGAACCCGAGGCCGTCGACCGAACGCAAGGCCCGCTCGGGCTGGGGTTGGCCCAGGGCCAGCTTGCCGTCCCGCCACACGAGAGGCTGGCGGGCGACCATCAGGGCGGCCCCGTCGACGGCCGTGACCTGGCCCCAGCTGATACGGCAGCTCTCGATGGCGGCCATTCCCACCGATTCGCGCTCAAGGTGGCGGTAAACGTCGACGACATGGAAGAGATGGAACGGTTTGGCCCCCTCAGGCGGCTTGCGCAGCACCTGGGCGCGCAGCTTCGGCGGGAGCTGGCTCCCGAAGCGCTCATCGAGCGTCTTGTACAGATCGCCAGCGTCCACCCCAGCCAGCAGCTCGTTGCCCAGCCAGTACGCCTCCACCACCCGGCGATCGAACGGGTCACCGATACGGTTGGCCGCCGCTATTGACCGCAGGTAGGGAGTAGCCCCCGAGAACTGGGTGAGCAGGGGTGTCAGGGCTGGGCCGGCCTGGCCGGTGGCCGCCTGCTCGAGGAGCAACTCGTTCTGGTTGCCACCGCAGTAACCCAGGTGGTTGGGCATGAACGCGTAGCGGATGAACAGGGCGATGCCCGCCGAGCCGGCCGTCACCACTTCCACCCGTCTGGTCTACCACCAGAATTTTTCCTGCGGTGCAGTGGCGCGCCAGCCAACTGTGCGCGATCCTTTAGGGCCTTATCTGCGCCCGCCACTTCCCCCGATCGGATGGAGCGCGCCATTGCTGGCGTCCAGCATTCTCACCAGACCTGACGTACTGGGTGGCGCCGCGGCCATCCTGGTGGCGACTATCGTCGCTCTCCGCATGACGCGGCCGTCCCGCAACCCGTTCAAGCTCCGAGGTTCCGGCAGCAAGGCCAAGGCGGCCACCGCCGGCGGTAGCGGCGAGACCCCCTTCCAGTTGGAGAAGGCCGACGCCTCGGGCCGCACCGTCACGTTCTCGGACGTGGCCGGCCTCGACGAGGCCAAGGCCGAGCTGCGGGACGTGACCGAGTTCCTCTCCGACCCGTCCCGGTTCCAGGCCCTGGGCGCCCAGTTGCCCCAGGGCATCCTGCTCTACGGCATGCCCGGGTGCGGCAAGACCCTGCTGGCCCGGGCGCTGGCGGGCGAGACCGGGGTGCCCTTCTACTTCGTGTCGGCCACCAGCTTCGTGGAGAAGTTCGTGGGCCTGGGCGCAGCCCGCGTGCGCCAACTGTTCGAGGCGGCCAAGCGTGACGCCCCGTGCATCGTGTTCATCGACGAGCTCGACGCCGTGGGCCGCCACCGCAACGCCGACGTGTCGGGCGAGCGGGAGTTCGACCATACGCTCAACCAGCTCCTGGTCGAGCTCGACGGCTTCCTGGGGGCCAGCGGCGTGCTGATCCTGGGCGCCACCAACCGGCCCGAGCTGATCGACCCCGCCCTGCTGCGTCCCGGGCGCTTCGACCGGCGCATCCGCGTCGACCGTCCGGACCGGGCCGGGCGGGAGAAGATCCTCATGCTCCACGCCATGCACCGTCCCATCTCCCGGCGGGTCGACTGGTCGGACGTGGCCGCCAACACGGCTGGGCTCACGGCCGCCGAACTGGCCAGCATCGTCAACGAGTCGTGCCTGCTGGCCGCCCGCCGCCACCGCGACCGGGTGGTCCCCGAGGACGTCGAGGAGGCCACGGCCCGCGTCCTGTCGGGCACCCACACGGCCAAGCTCATGGGCGAGGAGGAGAAGCAGCTCGTCTCCGTCCACGAGGGGGGCCACGCACTGCTGTCGGTCCTGCTGCGAGGCGTCAACCCGCCGCCCCGCATCTCGATCATCAGCCGGGCCAACGCCTTCGGGCGCTCCCCGTGGGCCTCGGCCGAAGACCGCGAGGTCATCACCAAGCGGGAGCTCATGGCCCAGCTCATCGTGTTGCTCGGGGGCCGTGCGGCCGAGATCAACGTGTTCGGGCAGCCCAGCACCCGCTCCGAGGACGACCTCGAGCACGCCTCGGCCCTGGCCCGGCGCATGGTCGAGAAGCTGGCCATGACCGGCCGCTTCGAACTGGCCGGCGACTCGCCGGGCGACGGCAAGCCCCGGGGCGGGACTGACGAGGGAGGCGGCAACCGCGAGATACGGGAGCTGCTGGTGCGAGCCGAGCAGGCTGCCCGCACCATCCTGCGCGACAACGAGCACGACCTCAACCGCATCGCCCAGGAGCTGTTCGACCGTGAGACGGTCACGGCCGGCGAGCTGCACCAGCTCGTCCACGGCGGCTCCGGCCCCACCCGGGTGGCGCCCAGCGCCTGATCCGGCCGGCCCGGTTAGGCTGGCGGCGCGTGGTCGAGCGTGGTCATGACGGCGAGCCGTCGCCCGTCGCCGGGCCTCGGCCGGGGCCCGAGCAGGCGGCGACCGGGTACAGCCCTGACATCGTCGGCCGCCTCCGGTCGGTCTCCTCCTCGCTGGTCGCCGAGCTCGACCTGGCCCGGGTCCTCCAGCGCCTGGTCGACGCGGCCGCCGAACTGGTCGGGGCCGAGTTCGGGGCCTTCCTGCCGGCCGGACCGCCCGACGTGGCCCGGGCGTCCTCGGGCCCCGTTCCCCACCTCCTCGCCCAGGCGCCCAGCGCCGCCCATGTCGACGCCCTCGGTCCGGTGATCCGCGGCGAGGGCGCGGTGCGCCTGGACGGGCCCGATGGCGGGGACCTGGGTGAGGGCAGTTGGCTGGCCTACCCCGTGGTCTCGCGGTCCTGTGAGGTGCTGGGGGCGCTGGTCCTCGGGCACGGGCGGCCGGGGACCTTCGACGACAACCACGAACGGGTCGTGGCCGCCGTGGTCGCACCGGCGGCCATCGCCATCGACAACGCCCGCCTCTACCAGGCCGCCGACCGGGCCCGGGCCTCGGCCCAACGCATGGCCGAGCGGCTCTCGCAGATGCAAGCCGTCAGTGCCCGGCTGGCGGGCGCCGGGACGGTAGACGAGGTGGCTGCGGTCGTCACCTCGGGTGCCGGGGAGGCCCTCGGTTGCCACCGGGCGTCGCTGTTCGTCCTGGCCGAGGGAGGGACGGCCCTGCGCCTGCTGCACTCGTTCGGCTACGAGGGCGACCTGCGCCGGCGCTGGGCCCGGATCGGTCTCGACGAACGGCTGCCCACGACCGACGCCCTCCTCGATCGGCGGCTCGTCCTGGTGGGCGACGAGCAGCAGTGGGCCTCGCGTTACCCGCAGCTCGACCCCGACCCTACCCGCAGCGTGGCCCTGGCCGTCATACCCCTGGCCCTGGGCGAGCAGGTCTTCGGAGTGGCCACCTTCGGGTGGGACTCGCCCCAGCGGTTCGAAGAGGACGACGCCGACTTCCTGGAGTCGCTGGCCGACCAGTGCGCCCAGGCGCTGGAGCGGGCCCGGCTCTACGAGCTCGAACGCGAGACGGCCCGCACGCTCCAGCGCAGCCTGCTCCCGCCGCGGGCCCCCGAGGTGCCGGGCCTGGAGGTGACGGCCCTCTACCGGGCCGGGGACCGCTCGGTGGCCGTGGGCGGCGACTTCTACGACGTGTTCCCCCTGGGCCTGGGACGCTGGGGCGTGGCCATCGGTGACGTCTGCGGCCGGGGGGCGGCCGCCGCCTCGCGTACCGCCCTGGTCCGCTACACGCTGCGGGCGGTGGCGACCGCCGAGGACGACCCGGTGGCCGTGCTCCGGCGGGTCAACGACGCCGTCATGCTCGAACCCGACGCCGACGACCGGTTCTGCGCGGCTGTCTACGGCTGCGTGGAGGTGGACGGCGGGCGCGCCCGGGTGACGCTGGCGTGCGCCGGCCACCCCCGGCCGGTGGTCGTCCGCCGGGCGGGGTGGATCGACGTGCGGGGCCAGCCCGGCACCCTCATCGGCGTGCTCGAGGACCCCGAGCTGACCTCAGACCGTGTCGACCTCGGCCCCGGTGACGCCCTGGTCTTCTACACCGACGGCGTGTCCGAAGCCCGCTCGCCGGCGGGGGGCCAGTTCGCCGATGAGGAACTGGCCGCCACCCTGATCGCCGGGGCCGGGATGGATGCCCCCGCCCTGGCCGCGTCCATCGGCCGGGGGGCGACCGAGTTCGCCGGGGGCACGATGGGCGACGACTTCGCCATCTTGGTCCTGCGGGTACCAGCCGACGCCCGGGCCGAGGCCGGGGCCGACTGGGACGGCGACCTCCCCACCCGGCCCCGGCCGCCCCGGGTGGCCCGCACCTCGCTGGTCACCGGGCCGCTGCCCACCGGCCCGCCGGCCCCGCTGTCGGCCGCCGCCGCAGCCGCCCGCTTCGTGGACGAGGCCCTCGACAGCTGGGGGCTCTCCGAGCTCGTGGAGAACCAGCCCGGGCCCCTCCTGGCCGAACTGGTGCCCGCCGTGGCCCCCCGATGCGACCCCGGACCGATGGCCGTGATCGTGCGTTACCAGGGGTCCCGCCTGCGGGTCGAGATCGGGGACGGGTCCCTGGCCACCCACCGCCAGCCGCCCGTGGGCCCCGGGCTGGGGGGCTGGCGCTCTCCCGCCCCGCGGCTTCGCTTCGACACGGGCGGGCCTCCCCCGCAGGGCACCGTGCCGCGACCGAGGAGCGGCCCGGCGCCCGTCGGGCCCCGGGGCCGGAGCCATGACGAGGGCGCGGCCGCCCACGGTCCCACGACCGGCCCTCCCCCGACGGGGCCCGGCCAGCCGCCCGTGGGGCTGGCCCCGGAGGTGGACGTGGAGGCCGTCGGTTTCGTGGGCGAGCGGGCCGCCGCCCGGCTCACGGCCGGGGCGGCCGGCTGGGGCGTGCTGGCCACGGCCCGGGGCCGGCGGGCCTGGTTCGAGGTCCCGGTGCGGCCCGCCTCCTGGTGAGCGCTCCGCCCGCCGACCGCGCCGCCCGCAGGCCTGGTCCGACCACCCCGGCGGTCGTCAGGGTGATCAGCGGCAGCCGCGATGTGACCCGCCACGACAAGGTGGCCACCGAGGAACCGCTGGAGATCCGCCTCTCGGCCGGCCCCGATAGCCGCACGGTGGCCGTGACCATGCGCACGCCCGGTTCGGACTTCGAGCTGGCCGCCGGCTTCCTGCACACCGAGGGGGTGATCGCCAGCCGGCGCGACCTCGACCGCATCGCCTATTGCACCGACGGGAGCGACCAGCTCTTCAACACGGTGACGGTGCGCCTCAGCTCGCCCCGCCTGCCCGACCTCGCCCCCCTCGAACGCTACGGGACCATCTCCAGCGCCTGCGGCGTGTGCGGCAAGGCCTCCCTCGACGGCCTGCGGGCCCGGGGGGCCCGGCCCCTGGCGCCCGGGGAGGGGCCGGTGGTGGACGCCTCGGTCCTGTACTCGCTCCCCGACGCCCTGCGGGCCGCCCAGCGGACGTTCGACACCACCGGCGGCCTGCACGCCGCCGGCCTGTTCTCGCCCGGGGGCGAGCTGTGGTGTGCCCGCGAGGACATCGGGCGCCACAACACCGTGGACAAGGTCATCGGCTGGGCCCTGATGAACGGGCGGCTAGCGGACTTGCGCGACGCCGTCCTGGTCGTGAGCGGGCGGGCCGGGTTCGAGATCGTCCAGAAGGCGGCCGCGGCATCGGTCCCGGTCGTGTGCGCGGTGTCCGCCCCGTCGAGCCTGGCGGTCGAGGCCGCTCACGAGCTGGGCCTGACGCTCGTGGCCTTCCTCCGCGACCGGCGGGCGAACGTGTACGCAGGCGCGCACCGCGTCAGCACATGAGCTTGCCGGAGTTCGACGCCATCGTGCTCACCGGGGGCCGGGGACGGCGGATGGGCGGCGCCGACAAGGGCTCCCTCGTGGTCGACGGCGTCCCCCTGGCTCACCGGGTGGTGGCCGCGGTAGCGGGCGCCACCCGGGTCGTCGTGGCCGGGCCCGTGCCCGCGGGCCTCGAACGTGAGGTGGTGGCCGTCCACGAAGAACCTCCCGGCGGTGGGCCGGCGGCGGCCGTGGCCGCCGGGCTGGCCCACGTCACCGCCGGCCGGGTGGTGGTGCTGGCCACCGACCTGCCGTTCGTGGACGCGGCCGCCGTCGCCCACCTGGTGGCCGCCGTCCCCCCCTCGGGCGGCGTGGCCCTGGCTGTCGACGGCTCGGGGCGCGACCAGTTCCTCCTCTCGGCGTGGGCGACGTCGACGCTGCGGGACGCCTTGCGGGAGGCGGCCGGGCCCGGCCCGGCGGGGGCCGCCGGCCTGCCGGCCCACCGGGTGTTGGCCGCCGCCCGGCCCGTCGTGAGGGTCAGCGGCCTGGGCCCGGCGGACGGCCCCCCACCGTGGCTCGACTGCGACACACCCGGCGACCTGGCCGCCGCCCGCCGCTGGGCGCAGGGCGGCGGCCAGTCCTGACGCCGGAGGCACTAGAAAGAGCCGATGGACGAGCTGGAGCGGTGGATGGCGGCCGTCGTCGAGGAACTGGGTGTGCAGGGCCCGGCCGACCTGGCCGCGGCCCGGGACCTGCTGCTCGATGTGGCCCGCGAGGTGGCCCACGCCGTCGACCGCCCGGCCGCGCCCGTGACCGCCTTCCTGCTGGGCCTGGCCGCTGGCCCGGGGGCGGCCGGCCTGGATCGCCACGCCCAGACCGTCCGGCGCCTGGCCGCGGCCTGGCCCGGAGCGCCGCCGGCGCCAGCGAAGGCGAACGGGGACGGCTGACCGCCCACCTACAGTGGCGGCGTCATGCCCGCCGCGCGCGAGATCCTGCACTGGTCCCATCTGTTCTCCGAGGTCGTCACCTCGGGCCTGTGCACGGGCTGTGCCGGCTGCGTGGTGGCCTGCCCCTACGACGTACTGGGCTACGACGACGACAAGGGCGTCTACAAGCCGTTCCACCTCGAGGCCGAGGGCGGGCCCCAGGGGTGCGGCCACGGCGACAAGGGCTGCACCTCCTGCACCCGGGCCTGCCCCCGCTTCCGGGCCTGGGAGCCCGAGATCGACAACCACCTGTTCGGCCGGCCCCGTGAGCGCCACGAGGTCGACGGGATCAGCAAGGACATCATCCTGGCCCGGGCATCGGACGAGACCGTCCACCGGCTCGGCCAGGACGGCGGGTTGGTATCGGCCATCCTCATCTGGGCCCTCGACCACGGCTACATCGACGCCGCCCTGGTGTCCTACCTGGAGGGCGACGGCACGTCGTGGAAGGCCGTCCCGGGTGTGGCCCGCACCCGCGAGGAGGTGCTGGCCGCGGCCGGCAGCCGCTACACCTACTCGGCCAACACGATGGCCTACGACGAAGCCGTGGCCGGGGGCGCCGAGAAGCTGGCCCTGGTGGGCATGAGCTGCCAGTCCTCGGTGCCCCCGGTGATGGACGTGCGCAAAGCGGGCAAGGTGGCCCGCCGGTTCGCCCTCAACATCGGGCTGCTGTGCTCCAAGACGTTCGACGACGCCATCTTCGAGGAGCTACTGGAGGCCCGCTACGGCCTCAAGCGGCCCGACATCGCCAAGATGAACATCAAGGGGGCGCTGCAGGTCTGGATGCGCGACGGCTCCTACCACGAGGTGCCCCTCAAGGAGTGCCACGCCTGGACCCGTGAGGGTTGCAAGATGTGCCCCGACTTCGCGGCCGAGCACTCCGACATCGCCACCGGGGGGATCGGTGCGTTCAACGACTGGACGCTCACCATCGTGCGCACCGACCTGGGCCGCGAGGTCCTCGTCAAGATGCTCGAGGACGGCACGATCATCGGCCGCCCGGGCGACGACGACCCGGGCGCCATCGCCCTGCTGCGCAAGCTCTCGACCAACCAGCGCAAGCGCTGGCCCGAGACGGCCTGGGTCGACGCTCCCCGCCTCATCCCCCCCGAGAAGAAGAAGGCCAAGAAGAAGAACCCCGCCCCTGGACCGGAGCAGGGCTGATCAGCGCGACAAGTGGGCACGGGCCTGGGTGAACACGGCGTCGAAGGCGGGTTCGGTGAGCCGGCCGGTGAACGTGTTCTGCTGGCTGGGGTGGAACGAGTCGACCAGGGCCCGTCCGTCGGGCAGCGCGTGTTCGGCCCCGTGGGCGAAGGTGGGCCGGGGGCGGCCCGTGCCGGCCAGGGCGCACACGGCGTCGTGGGCGAACCGGCCCAGGGCCACGATCACCCGTACGCCGCCCAGGGCGTCCATCTCCCGGGCCAGGTAAGGCAGGCAGCGGTCCCGCTCGGCAGGCGTGGGCTTGTTGGCCGGGGGGGCGCAGCGGACGGCGGCCGCCACGTAAGCGCCCCGCAGCTCCAGCCCGTCGTCGATCGACACGCTCACCGGCTGGTTGGCGAAGCCGGCCCGCCACAGGGCGCGGTAGAGCCAGTCCCCCGAACGGTCGCCGGTGAACACCCGGCCCGTGCGGTTGCCCCCGTGGGCCGCCGGGGCCAGGCCGACCACGAGCAGGCCGGCGTCGGGGTCCCCGAAACCGGGCACGGGCCGGCCCCAGTAGTCCTGGTCGCGGAACGAGGCCCGCCGTTCAACAGCCACCTGCTCGCGCCACTCGACCAGGCGGGGGCAGGCCCGGCACCCGACGATCTCGTCCGTGAGCTCGGCCAGACGGTCCACGGGCCGGTCGTCCACATCCGCCAGGGTAGGTTGGCCGGTCGATATGGCCCGCCGTCCTGCCCCCCTCCCGTCGACGACCATCCTGTTCGTCCGCCACGGCCTCACGCCCACCACCGGCAAGGTCCTGCCCGGGCGGGCGCGCGGCCTGCACCTGTCAGACGCGGGCCGGGCCCAGGCCCAGGCCGCGGCTGACGCCATCGCCGGCCTCAAGAAGGTCGAAGCCGTTTACAGCTCGCCCCTCGAGCGCGCCCGGGAGACGGCCGCTCCTATCGCGGCGGCGTGGGGCCTCAAGGTGGTCCCCGACAAGGGCCTGCTGGAGCTCGACATCGGGGAGTGGACGGGACTGGAGCTCAAGGCGGTGGCCAAGCTGCCGGCCTGGCAGCGGGTGCAGCGCAACCCCAGCGGGTTCCGGTTCCCCGGCGGGGAGTCGTTCACCGAGCTGCAGGCCCGGGTCGTCGCCACCGTCGAGCGGATCGTCGCCGCCCACCCTGGCACCACGGTGGTGGCCGTCTCCCACGCCGACACCATCAAGGCCGCGGCCGGGCACGCCACCGGCGCCCACCTCGACATGTTCCAGCGCATAACGATCTCGCCGGCGTCGATCACGGCCATCTTCTACGGGGAGCTGGGGCCCATGGTCGTCCACCAGAACTGGGTCCCCGTCCCGCTGGCCCCGCGGCCGTCATGAGCAGCTCGTTCGAACTGCACGAGGTCGAGCTGATCACCACCGGCGCGATCGGGCCCCCGGGCCAGCGCGTCTTCTACCTGCAAGTGCGCCATCCCGGCGGGGTCGTGTCGCTGCGGCTGGAGAAGGCCCAGGTGGCCGCCCTGTGCCGCTACCTCGACGAGATGCTCGAGGACCTGCCCGCCGTGGAAGCGGTTCCCGCGGACATGGACCTGGCCGAGCCGGTGGTGGCCGAGTGGGTGGTCGGGTCCCTGGGCGTTACCTACGACGAGGAGGACGAGCGCTTCCTGCTGGTCGCCGAGGAGATGGTCGACGAGGACGAACCCCCGGCCCGTGCCCTGATCAGGGCCACGACCGCCCAGATGGCGGCGTTCACCCGCCACGGCTCGACGGTCGTCGCTTCCGGCCGTCCCCCCTGCCCCCTGTGCGGGGGCCCGCTCGACCCCGATGGCCACATGTGCGTCCGCCTCAACGGCCACCGCGACCTGGGAGGCCGTTGACGCTCCTCTCCGAAGGCGAGATGGCCGTGCGCGGCCGCCTGCCCTGGAGCTCCAACGCCAGCTTCGTAGTCGAGCTCTGCCTGGGGGACGAGAAGGCCCGGGCGGTGTACAAGCCCCTGCGGGGCGAGCGCCCCTTGTGGGACTACCCGCCCGGCCTCTACCGCCGGGAGGTGGCCGCCTACTTGGTGTCGGAGTGGCTGGGCTGGGCCCTGGTCCCCGAGACGGTCGAGCGCGACGGCCCGCTGGGGCCGGGTTCGGTCCAGCGCTTCGTGGACGCCGACTTCGACGAGCACTACTTCACGCTGCTCGAACGTCCCGAACACCACCCCCGGCTGAAGGCCATCTGCGCTTTCGACCTGCTGGTCAACAACGGCGACCGCAAGGCGGGCCACTGCCTGGTGGCGGGCGAGGGCAGCCAGCGCCGGGTTTGGGCCATCGACCACGGCCTGTGCCTGCACGCCCACCCCAAGCTGCGCACCGTGATGTGGGACTTCGAAGGCCAGCCCGTCCCGCCCGAGCTCATGGAGGCCATCACCCGCATGGCCCTGCTGACCGCCGCCCCGGCCCCCCTGGCCCCTTTCCTGAGCGGCGAGGAGGCCGAGGCCCTGGTGGCCCGGGCTGCCTACCTTGTGCGCCACCCCGTCTTCCCTCCGGCCCGCTCGGCCAGGTCGTTCCCGTGGCCCCTGATCTGAGCGTCGCCGACCTGGTCGACATGGGCGACCTCGACGAGCTGCTCCGGAGGGTCGACGGCTTCTGCGACACCCGTGACTGGGAGGGGCTGGCCGACCTGCGCCGGCGCTGCCGGGCGGCCTTCGAGCGGGGCCGCCAGCTTTGGCCCGCGGCCAGCCACGCCGAGTACCGGCTGGCCCTGGAGGCCCCTGGGCGCTGGGCCGGCCCGGTGGTCGAGCCCGGGGCCGGTCGCTTCGCCCTGGGGCCGTTGTCGGAGGTGGCGGCCTCCACCCACACCTGGGACGAGCTGGCCCCGCACCTGCCGCTCTCCCCCGAGGCCGCCCTCGTGGCCCACGAACGGGTGGTGCGGGGTGAGGACCTGCGCTCCGACGGCCGGGTCGACCCCCATGTCGTGGACCTGCCCCTGGTCCTCCAGCCGTGGGAGCCCGCTTACCCCCTGGCCCACTACCGGGCCTACGAGGCGACCTTCGACGACGCGGCGCCCGCCCCTACCTCCATCGAGGGCGAGGGCGAGGTCGAGGGCGAGGGCGAGGGCGAGGGCGAGGTCGGTACCGGCGCGGGCGGGCCGGCGCCCGCGGCGGAGGCGATGGCCGTCGAGGCCCTGGTCGAGCTGGTCTCGGCCTGGACCACCCAGTCCGGCGGCACCGCCCGGGCGGTGGCCGTGCAGGGCCACGCGGCCGACGCCGTGGCCGCGGTCGCTGGGGATGGCAACGGCGGTCTGGTCCTCGTCCCCGTGGACGCGGCCCCCGCCCTGGCCACCATGGCCTGGGCGGGCGCCAGTGGGGGTGCCCGGGGCCGGCGCCGGGGCATGGCCCAGGGCCGGTTCGCGGCCTGGTGGGCGGCGGCCGCCCTGGCCGGCGACGCCGCCCTCGACGCCTGGCCCGACCTCGGTCCCCACCTCGGGCAGGTGCACTTCTACCGCTGGCACCGGACCGGGCCGGCCACCGGGTGGTCGCTACGCCTGGCCGCCGAACGCCCGGCCGGGGGCGTGTCGTTCGCCATCGAGGCCACCGACCGCCCCCCAGCCTGACCCAGTTACCGCGCGGCCCGGGCCGGCTGGCGGTCGGGCACCGGGCGGGCGGGCACCGGGGTCGGGGTGGGCCGTCAGCCGCTTTCGAGGTCGGCCAAGCGCTGTTCGAGGGCGGCCACCCGGTCGCGCAGGGAGGCCACCTCGGCCTCCAGGCCGACGGAGCGGGCCTGCTTGCGGGCAATGCGGGGGGAGCGGCGGGCGCGGGCCTCGACGGCTTCGAGGGCGACCAGGCGCTGGGGGCCGTGGGGCCCGTCGACGACCTGGGACGGCAGCTCGCCGCTGCGGTACCAGGCCCGTAGGGCCGACCGGGACACGCCGGCGCGCTCCTCGGCCTCGGCCACCGTGACCCAGGTGGCGTCCTGGGCACCGAGGCCGGCCTCCAGCCGGGACAGCTCCAGCAGTTCGTCCCACGCGTCCATATCAGAAATATAGATCAACCATGGTCTTGACAGGGGTATGACAATAGGGCCATGTTCGAGCGGTTCACCCCCGAGGCCCGGGCCACGGTCGTGCTGGCCCAGGAGCAGGCCCGCGGCCTAGGCCACAACTACATCGGCACCGAACACGTCCTGCTGGGGCTGCTGGCCGCCCCCGGCTCTCCGGCGGCGAGCACGCTGGCGGCCGTCGGGGTCGACGCCCCAGCCGTGCGGGCCGCCCTGCTGGCCGCCGCCGGCCGGGGCGAGAGCCACCCCACTTGCCACATCCCGTTCACGCCCAGGGCCAAGAAGGTGCTCGAGCTGTCCCTGCGGGAGGCCCTGGCCCTCCGCCACCGCCACATCGGTGCCGAGCACATCCTGCTCGGGCTCGTGCGCGAGGGCGAAGGGCTGGCCGCCGAGGTGCTGGCCGGGCAAGGAGCCGACCTGGCGGCCCTGCGCCAGGAGGTCGCCACCCGCCTGCCCGCGCCCACCGGCCGGCCCGGGTGGCGCCCCAGTTGGCGCCGGCCGGCGGCGTCGATGGCGGCCATGACCCCGGGGGCGGCCCAGGTCGCCGAGCGGGCCACGGTCCGGGCCGCGGGGGCGCCCGTCGCCTCCCACCACTACCTGCTGGGCCTGCTCGACGACGACCAGAGCCTGGCCGCCCGGGCGCTGGCCGAGCTAGGGGTCACCCGCGACGCCGTGGAGGCCAAGGTGGCCGAGCTGGGCACTGCCGGCACGTCCGACCACACCGCGGTCTCCTGGGGGGCGCTCAACACCAGCCTGGAGGCCGAGGGCGACATGCTGACCGTCCGCCTCGAGGAGCCTGCGCTGGCCGCCCGGGTGCGCGACCTCTACGCCCGGCTCCAAGTCGAGGTGCTGCGGGGCCCGATGCTGCCCGGGTCGGAACGGCTGTGGCAGGCCGTCGTCGGGGCCGCCGGGGAGTCGGTGAGAGCGATCGAGGGGTTCACCCGGGCGCCGGGCGAGTGGGCGCGCCCGGGCTGGGCCGAGGCCGATGCCGCCACCTACGCCGTCACCAGCCGGCCCGAGGGACTGGTCCCCCGGTTCTGGCTGGCACCGGGTGTCGACCCGGCAGCCGTGCGGGCCTTTCTGGCTGGCTGGCTCCTGGCCGCCCTGGGCCCCGCCCTGGCGGCCACCGGGCCGGCGGCCGAGCTCTCGGTGGCCGTCAGCCGGGCGGGCGAGGGCTTCGCGGTCACGGGCTGGTCGTGCAGCCCCAGCCCGCCGGGCGAGGCCGGCGCCGAGGGGCGCTACTCGGCCGCCGACCTGCTGGCCGCCGCCCTCGACGACCTCGGCCCCCCCTCGACCCCCTAGCAGCACCGGGCCGGGGTGGGCCCCGCTCCAGTCCGCGGCCAACGTCCGGCCACAGCCTGCCAGCGACTACGGTCGGATGACCGTGAACGGGGGAGAAGTACGCCTGGCGGTGCCGGCCCAGCCCGAGTACCTGAGGATGACGCGCATACTCGCCGCGGGCGTGGCCAGCCGGTTGGGGTTCACCTTCGACGAGGTCGACGACCTTCGTATCGCCATCGACGAGCTGTGCTTCTCCTTGGTCGGCCCCGAGGGCCGGGAGGGAACGATCACCGTCCGCTACCAGGTCCTGCCCGACGGGCTGGCCGTCGAGGGCGAGGGCCAATTCACCGACGGCGCCCACCACGAGCCGCTGCTTTCACCGATGTCGATGCAGATACTGGGGGCCGTGACCGACGAGTGCCATCTCGAGCCCGGTCTCGAGGGCCCGACCTTCCGGCTCGTCAAGCGCCGCCGGGGGGGCTGAGCGGTGTCGATGGGGCCCGACGGTCGCGAGGAGCTCCGCCGCAAGTTCGAGGCCTACGCAGAGTCGCGCGACCGCACCCTGCGCGACGAGCTGGTCACCGCCCACATGGGCCTGGCCGAGTACCTGGCCCGCCGCTTCACCAACCGGGGCGAACCGCTCGACGACCTCATGCAGGTCGCGGCCCTGGGATTGCTCAAGGCCGTCGACCGCTTCGACCCGGGCCGGGGCCTGGAGTTCTCCACCTACGCCACCCCGACCATCGTGGGCGAGCTCAAGCGCCACTTCCGGGACAAAGGCTGGGCCGTGCGGGTGCCTCGCCGTGTCCAGGAGCTGCACCTGCGCCTGGGCAGCGTGATCAGCACCCTCTCCCAGGAGATGGGGCGGTCGCCCACGATCCCCGAGATCGCCGACGCCGCCAAGGTCTCCGAGGAAGAAGTGGTCGAGGCCATAGAAGCGGGCCATGCCTACCGGTTCACGTCCCTCGACGCGCCCGCGGGGGGCGAGGACGAGAGCGCCCTGTCGCACCAGCTCGGGGCCGAGGACCCCAACCTCGTCAACAGCGAGCACCGGGCCGCCTTGTCCCCGCTCATCGAGCGCTTCGCTCCCCGCGAGCAGATGATCCTCCACCTGCGTTTCTTCCAAGGGCTGACCCAGTCCGAGATCGCCAGCCGCCTGGGCATCAGCCAGATGCACGTGTCGCGGCTGCTGGCCCGCAGCCTGGCCCAGCTACGCGAAGACTCGGCGGGGTCCCTATGAAACCCGGCCCCCGCAGGGCCGCCCACCGACCGGAAAGGCGCGTGAGCACGTGAAGCTGACGCTGATCGTCAACCCCATGGCCTCGGCCTACAAGCCCAAGCGCCGGGCGGTGGTCGAGCAGGTGCTGGGCCAGCGCCACGAGCTCACCGTCGTGGAGACGGCCCGCCGGGGCCACGCCACCGAGCTGGCCCGCCAGGCGGCCCAGCAGGGGGCCGAGGTCGTCGTCGTGCTGGGCGGCGACGGCACCCTCAACGAGGCGGCCAACGGCCTGGCCGGCACGGGCACGGCCCTGGCCCCCTTGCCCGGGGGGTCGACAAACGTCTTCTGCCGGACGGTCGGGTTCGCCCGCAAGGTCAAGAAGGCGGCTCCCCAGTTGCTCGACGCCCTCGACCTCCCTCCCCGCCAGATCGGGCTGGGACTGGTCAACGGCCGCTACTTCCTGTTCCACGTCGGCATCGGCTACGACGCCGCGGTGGTGGCCAAGGTCGAGAAGAAGCCCGAGCTCAAGCGCAAGATCGGCCAGGCGGTGTTCGTCTACGCCGCCCTGGCCACCTGGTCGCGCGGCTACGACCGGCGCAACCCCCACCTGGCCGTGGTCGGCAGCGACGGCGCCCCGGTCCTCGACGACGGTTACTTCGCCATCTGCCTCAACTCCAACCCCTATACCTACCTGGGCGCCCGGGCCCTGCAGGTGGCCCCCGAGCACGCCGCCCTCGACGCCCCCCTCGTGCTCGTGACCCTGCGCACGATCAAGCTGTTCAAGTTCCTCCCCCTGCTGGGGGCCACCATGGCCAAGGGGCGCAAGCTGCGCACCAGCCCCCACGTCGACTACCGGCCCGAGCTGAAGGCGGTCACCGTCACCGCCGCCCCGGGCCGCACGGGTGTGCCCTACCAGGCCGACGGGGACTACCTGGGCGAGGCTCAGGAGCTGTCCTTCACCTGGGAGCCCGACCGGCTCCTGCTCGTGGCACCCTGAACACACAGGGTGAAGGCCGGAATAGAGAATTTGTACACATACCGCTTGCAGCAGTGAGCGGGGCGCGGGTAATCTTGAGCTTGGAACCCCGCAGCGCCCCGATCAGGTTTGCGGGTCTAACTTTGTGAATGTTTTCACAATCAGGTCTTCACAGGCAAGCTTGACTCGTGGGAGGGAACCGTGGCCCTGACTTGGAGCCGCACCTACGACTGGGACGTCGACGACTGGCGCCACCGGGCTGCCTGCCGCGACACCGACCCCGACCTGTTCTTTCCTATCGGGACAACCGGGCCGGCGATCGACCAGATCGAAGCAGCCAAGGCCGTGTGCCGGGCGTGCGACGCCCAGGCCCAGTGCCTCGAGTTCGCCTTGGCCACCAACCAGGAGGCCGGGGTATGGGGCGCCACCTCCGAGGAGGAGCGCCGCAAGCTGCGTAAGGCGTGGCTGGCCCGCCGTCGCCGGGCTTCCTGACCCGCTGAGCTCCCCCCTCTCCGGACCGGTGTCGGGAACGCGCCATTTCTGGCGCGTTTGGCACACCGGTTGGCGGCGTTAGGAGGGCTGACCGCGGGCCACGGCCAGGGGGATGGCCAACTCGAACGTCGTGCCGTTGTCGCTGCTGGCCGTGAGGGTGCCGCCCAGCTCGTTGACGAGGGTACGCACGATGGTCAGCCCCAGGCTGGTGGAACCGTCGATCTCGGCCATCAGGTCAGCCCCGCCACGGCCGTCACCGCCCAGGCCCACCCCGTCGTCCACCACCTTGAGGCTGACCCGGCTGGCGTCATGGTCGAGGCAAACCCTGACCGTCCCCTGGGAGCGGTCCTCGGGGAACCCGTGGCGCACGGCGTTCTGGAGCAACTCGGTCAGCACCACGGCCAACGGGGTGGCGACCTCGGCCCGCAACGCCCCGGCCTCGCCCTCCACGATCATGCGCACGTGGCGGTCGGGCGAGAGCAGGCCCTCCTCCACGAGGCGCACGAGGGGTCGGACGATCTCGTCGAAGTCGACCTCCTGGCTGGCTCCGGTGGTGGACGAGAGGGTCTCGTGCACGAGGGCGATCGAACGGATGCGGGCCACCGCGTCCTCGATGGCCTGGCGGGCCTCGGCCGACTCCAGCCGCCGGGCCTGGAGCCGCAACAGCGAGGAGATGGTCTGGAGGTTGTTCTTGACCCGGTGGTGCATCTCGCGGATCGTCACGTCCTTGGAGATCAGCAGCCGGTCCCGGCGCCGCAGGTCGGACACATCGCGCACGGCCACCACTGCACCTGCCACCCGGCCCCTCTCCAGCAGGGGGATGCACCGCACGAGCAGCACGACGTCGTTGCGCTCGATCTCCTCGGTGATGGGCAGCCCGATCGCGAAGGCGGCCCGCACCGCCGACTCGTCCATGCCGACCTCGGCCAGGCGGGCGTCACGGGCGTTGCCGTGCAGGCCCATGCGGTGCAGGGCGGACACAAAGTTGGGCGAGGCGTAGTCGACCCGGCCGGTGGCGTCGAGGCGGGCCACGCCGTCACCGACCCGGGGGGCCTCGTTGGACCCCGTGTCGTCGGCCTCGAAGGGGTACTCCCCGGCCGCGATCATGCGGGCGAACCGGTCGAAGATCTCGACGTAGACCCGCTCCAGCTCACCCGGGCGGCGGCCCACCGAAGGGGCCGACTCTCGGGTGAGGATGCCCACCAGCTGGTCCTTCCAACGAACGGGGATGCACTGCACGCTGGCTACCTCGCCCAACCTGACCTCGTCGTCGATGATCTGGCCCAGGCCCCAGGCCCGGGTCACGTCGGGACGCTCCCCGGGCCCGACCAGGCGCCCGACCTGGTCGTCGCGGTAGAGGGTCTGGCTGGTGGTGGGCCGCATCTGGCCCACCACCACGAACTGCCCAGGAGCGTCGCCGACGGGAGCCACCGGGACGAACAGCAGCAGGTCGGCGAAGCACAGGTCGGCCAGGAAACCCCACGACACGACGAGACGCTCGACGTGGGCGGCAGCGGCCTCGTCGAGCCCGGTCAGGCGGATCAGCTCAGAGAAGGAGGCCACCGGCCCATGGTAGGGACCGGGGGCGCCGGCAGCCGTCGGGATAGCCCAGCACCGGCCTCAGGCCCACAGGGACCGACCCAGCCGCAGCAGGCCGGCGAGGTCGCCGATGTCGTCGTCGAAGTAGGGGACGGAGACGACCACGTCGGGCGTGGCCCCCAGCTCGGCCCGTTGCTCGGCCTCCCGCTTGGCCACCACCGAGAAGTTGCGGTAGCTGTCGGCCACCTCCCCCAGCACCCGGGCCACGGCCTCGGGGGGCCCGACGTCGGGCCCCACGGCGGCGGCCAGGGCCGGGGCGTCGCCCGCCAGCCGTTCGGCCAGGGCGGCCAGGTCGGGGTCGCGGAGGTAGTCGGGCAGCACCTTGTTGAGCACCAGCGCCCCTGGGTGGAACTTCTGGGCCACCAGCTCGCGCAGGAACGCCTCCCCCTCGCGCAGCGGCGCGGGCTCCAGGGTGGACACGACCACGAACGTGGTGCGCCGGTCGTGCAGCAGCCGCTTGACGGCCTCGGCCCGCTCGCTGAACCCGTCGTACATCGACTGGAAGAGCAGGAAGAACTCGGCCACGTCCTCCAGGAACTGCGAGCCCAGGATGCGGTCGGCCACCTGGTAGAAGGGGCGGCTGGCCAGGGTCAGCAGCCGGGACCGGGCGGGCATGGTCAGCCAGCGCAGCAGGCGGCTGGCGAAGAAGTCGGCCATGCGGTCGGGGGCCTGGAGGAAGTCGGCGGCGTTGCGGGTGGGCGGCGTGTCGACGACGATCAGGTCGTAGCGCCCGGAGCTGTGGGCCTCGTAGAGGCGCTCCATGGCGATGTACTCGTGGCTCTGGACGAAGCGCCCGGCCACGTTCTGGTAGAGGGCGTTGGACAGGATGCGCTCGGCGGTGGCCGGGTCGGGCGAGTGGCGCACGACCAGCTCGTCCCAGGACTTCTTGGTGTCGAGCATGGCGGCCCACAGTTCGCCATGGGGTTGGACGCCGGCCTCCTTGAAGGCCTCGGGCGCCACCTGGCGCTCGACGTTGCCCAGGTCCCCCACGCCCAGGGCGTCGGCCAGCCGCCGGGCTGGGTCGACGGTGAGGACCAGGGTCTTGGCCCCCAGCGAGACGGCCGACATGGCGGCTGCGGCCGCGGCCGTGGTGGTCTTGCCCACGCCCCCGGAGCCGCAGCACACGACGATCTCCTTGGCCGCCATGAGCTGTTCGAGGGTGCGCTCGCCGTCGGCCATGTCAGTAACCCAGCTCGGCGGCCAGGGCGTCGGCCACCTGCCCGGTGGTCCGCAGCCCGTAACCGCGGGTGAACAGCTCGGGTACATAGAGCAGGGGGAGGTCGGGCCCCAGCTCGCGGCGCAGCATGTCCAGGTGCCCGGTGCGGCTGCGGCGCAGGGTCACGGCCAGGCGGGCGCCGTCGAAGACGGGCTGGAGCTGGCCCACCCGTCCCTTGGCCGCCCGGGCCAGCTTGCGGGCCACGGCCGGTTCCCGCAACCGCTCGAACACCTCTTCGTCGCTGTGGCTGAACAGCTCGGGCAGCACCCGGTTGACCACGACGGCGGCCACGTGGACGGGGGTCTCGGCCCGCACCCGGCGGACCAGGTCGACCGTCTCGCGCACCGGCATCTCCTCGGGCGTGGTGACGACCACGAGGGCGGTCTGGGCCGGGTCGGCGAGGATGTCGAGCACCCACCCCGTCTGGTTGCGGATGGCCCCCACCCGCACCAGCGAGTTGATGGCCTGGGGGGCCGTGAGCTGGCCCACGACGTGGCCGGTGGCGGCCGCGTCGGCCACCACGATGTCGTAGTGGCGTTCGCGCACCTCGTGGGCCAGCTTGCCCACGGTGAGGATCTCGCGCACACCGGGGGCGGCCGTGGCCACGAACTCGAAGGCCTTGGCCAGCGGCCCGATCTTGCTCACACCCGGTACCCGGAGCTGGAGGCGCAGGTACTCGTCGAGGGAGGCCTCGGTGTGCATGGCCATCCCCGACAGCCCGGGGAAGATCTGGCGGGGCTCGAAGTCGAGAGGGGCCGTCTCGAACAGGGCGGCCAGGTCGCCCTTGGCGTCGACCTCGCAGGCCAGCGCCTTCTTGGCGTGCTGGGCGGCCAGCAGCGACAGGGCGGCGGCCACCGTGCTCTTGCCCACCCCACCCTTGCCGGTGACGAACAGCAGCCGGCGGTCGAGCAGGTTCATCGGCTCAGAAGTTCATCGGTTCAGAGGCTCACCGGCTCACCGGCCCGGCTCACAGGGCGCTGAACCCGACCCTGCGGCCCTCGACCTCGGGGCCGACCTCGACCCAGGCGATCTTGGAGGTGGCCACGCCCACCCGGCGGCCCTTGCGGTCGGTCAGCCAGAGCATGGAGGCCTCCTGGCCCACCGACTCGGTCACCTGGTCGATGATCTTGGGCCCGTCCTGGTCGTCGGCCAGCTCGATCTCCAGCTCCTTGGGCGTGTAGATCATCCCGATCCGGATGTTCAAGTTCTCTCCTCTGGCTCTGTGACTACCGCGGGCTCGGCGGCTTCGGCCTGTTCGTCCCCCAGCGTAGGTTGATCTTCGGGGGCCGGCGCGTCCCCGCCTTCGTCCCAGTGGCCCCAGCGGGGCGACCGTCTCAGGACCAGCAGGTTGACTAAGGCGATGGTGAGCACGGCGATGGCCACCCACTGGCTGCCGGTGAGGCCGAACCGGCGCAGGTCCTCGCGCAGGAAGTCCTCGATAATGCGGGCGATCCCGTAGCCGGCCCCGAACGTCATGATCAGGAACCCCTCGAACCGCTTTCGCTTCTCGAAGGCGAGCAGGACCACCAAGATGATCCCCGCGAAGATCAGGTCGTAGAGGGCCGTCTGGTGGACGACGGCGCCGACCGTGCGGGAGGCGAACTCCGTCGGGGCGCACGGCGAAGCGGTGGCCACGTCGATGGGCGGGCACCGGTAGCCCAGGAAGAAGTCGGTGGTCTTGCCCAGGTGGTCGGCCACCACCAGGTCGCCGATGCGCCCGACCATGACCCCCAACGCCATGCCCGGGGCGGCCGAGTCCATCACCTTCCAGAACGAGAGCTTCGACTTCTTGATCTTCGGCATGGCGAACAAGATCGCCCCGAACATGCCGCCGATGAGCGAGATGCCCCCCTCCCACACCCGCAGGGCGTCGGCCGGCGACTCGTAGGAGCTGAAGTGGTTCATCACGTAGGCCACCCGGGCGCCGACGATGGCGCCGATGGCGGCCAGTGTGAAAAGGGGGTAGACGAGGTCGTCGGGGATCCCCCGCGCCCGGGAGCGGGGCAGCATGAACCGGGCGCCGATGAGAAAGCCCACGGCGATGCCGATCCCGTGGGGCGAGACGGTGAGCGGGCCGATGTCGATGTCGACGATCGGCGTGTAGGAGATGGCCCCGAGCATTCAGTTCTTTCTACAGCCTCGGCCGGCTCAACTGATACGCAGCTCGGGGCGGTAGACCCGGGTCGGGCCCAGTTCCCCGATGCGGCTGGCGATGGCCGCGAACGCCTGGGAAGCCTCCCCGCCGGGGTCGGTCACGGTGACCGGGGCCCCGGTGTCGCCCCCCTCGCGCAGGGCCGTGACCAGGGGCACCTGGCCCAGCATGGGAACGCCCAGCTGCTGGGCCAGCAGCTCGCCGCCTCCAGACCCGAAGATCTCGTAGCGCCGGCCGTCGTCGCCGGTGAACCAGCTCATGTTCTCGATCACGCCCCGCACCGCCAGGTTGACCTTGCGGGCTGCGTAGGCCGACCGCTGGGCCACCCGCTGGGCCGCCGGCTGGGGCGTGGTGACCACCAGCACCTCGGCCCGGGGCATGAACTTGGCCATCGACAGGGCCACGTCCCCCGTGCCCGGGGGCATGTCGATGAGCAGGTAGTCGGGCTCGCCCCACAGCACGTCGGTGAGGAACTGCTCGAGGGCCTTGTGCAGCATGGGGCCCCGCCAGATCACGGGCTGGTCGTCGGGCACGAAGAAGCCGGTGGAGATGACCTTCACGCCGTGGCCCACCGGGGGGACGATCATCTGGTCGATGACCACCGGCTCGTGGTCGATGCCCAGCATCTTGGGCACGGAGAAGCCGTAGACGTCGGCGTCGAGGATGGCCACCTCGTGGCCGAGCCGGGCCAGGGCAATGGCCAGGTTGACGCTCACCGACGACTTGCCCACCCCGCCCTTGCCCGACGACAGGCCCAGCACCCGGGTCTTGGACGACGGGTCCGCGAACGGCAGCACCACCTCGGGGGCACCCTCCCCCCCGCCGTGGGGATGAGCGTGGCCGGCCTGGCCGTGGCCGCCCTGGACTTTCTGCTTGACCTGGGCCCGCTCCTCGTCGGTCATGACGGTCAGCTCGACCGACACGCTCTCGACGCCCGCCAGCGGGCCCACGGCTTCGGTGACCCGGCGTTCGATCTCGGCCCGCAGCGGGCAGCCGACCACCGTGAGGGCGATCGTGACGGCCACGGCGCCCCCGTCGATCCTCACGTCGCGGACCATGTCGAGCTCGACGACGCTCATCTGGAGCTCGGGGTCCTGCACCGGTCGCAGTGCGTCGATGACCTGCTCGCGGGTGACCATGCAGTGGGGCTCCTATTTCTCCTACGTCCGTAGTTACAATATCGAGATGGTGGACGCTCCCCTACCGCTGAGACCGCTGGCGTCGCTGACCGCCGACGAGTTCGCGGCCGGGGTGGCCGCCGCCACCGCCGCCTTCGGCGATCCCACCCGCCGCGAGATCTACCTGTTCCTGCGCCACGCCGACCAAGGCGTCACCGCCGGGGAGGTGGCCGAGCGCTTCGAGCTGCACCCCAACGTGGCCCGCCACCACCTCGACAAGCTGGCCGCCGGGGGCTACCTCGACGTCGGGGTCGAGCGGGTCGAGGGCTCCGGCGCGGGCCGGCCGTCCAAGCGCTACCGGGCCACGGCCAAAGAGACCGGCCTCGAGTTCCCGGCCCGCCGCGACGACCTGCTCATCACCCTGCTCGTGCGGGCCTTGCGCCTGCTCCCGCCCGAGACGGCCGAGGAGGTGGCCGAGCAGGTGGGCATCGAGTACGGCGAGGCCCTGGCCCACTCCATGTCCCCGGGTGACGGCCACCGCTCCTTCCGGGTCTCGCTCCATGCCGTGGCCGACGCCCTCACGGCCCACGGCTTCGCGGCCCACGCCGAGCCCCGGGGTGGCTCGCTGGCCATAATCGCCGAGCAGTGCCCGTTCGGCGACGCCGCCGTCCAGCACCCGTTCATCTGCGCCGTCGACCGGGGCATCATCAAGGGCATGCTCGGCACCCTCTACGGCGAGACCGTCCCCGAGACCGAGGCCTCCCGCCCCCAGGGCGACCAGATCTGCGTCACAGTCGTGTAGCGGCGCGGGCCTGCCTGCCCGCATAGGCTGACCAGCGCCAGGGGGCGGTCCCCGGCACGGCACGGAGGGCGGCCCCCATGAGGCGGTTGCGGCATTCACTAGCGGTCCTGGGCGCGGTCCTCTGCCTGGCCACGGTCCCCGTGCCGGCCGCCGCGGGCACGGCGGCGGCGGTCGTCGCCTGCAGCATCCCCCTCGACGGCGACCCGCGCCTCGGCCCGTCCGACCTGCCGACGACCGGGCCGGTGGCCATCATGGTCAGCAACTGGCGGCGCTTCGGCGACCTGTCGTCGGCCGAGTTCCTCCATCGTTATTGGGACGCGGCGGCCAACGACGGCCGCGGGAGCTACATCTTCCCGCCCGACGACGGCTATTACCGGGCGGTGATGGTCGCGGGCTCGCTCCCGGTCGGCACCCAGGTCGACCGGTTCGGCAGCGAGTTCGGGTCGTTCCTGGCACCCCGGTTGACCCGCTACCAGCAGCGGGCCATCCCGCCGCAGAGCCTGAACACGTTCGACCCGGCCTACCCGTGCAACTACCACACCTACCGGGTGGCCAAGCGGTTGCCGGTACGCCTCGGGCCCATCGCCCCGTGGTTCGAGCAGATGGGCCTCGGCCTGCAGTACCAGCTCGACGCCAGCCTCCTGCCCGGGGCCCCGGCGCCGCTGAGCGTGCTGTGGCTGGTCGACAACGGCTACCTCGATCGCACCAACTGAATGGACACGGCCGCCTTGCGGGCCGCGCTGGTGGGAGCGGGCGTGCCCGATGGGATCTACGAGATCGCCGGTACCCACGAGCCCGTTCCACCCGCGCCCGACTTCCTGTTCCTGCGCCCGGGGCCGGACAGCTGGGAGATCGGTGTGTTCGAGCGGGGGGCCCACACGGTTGCCCGCCGGTTCCCCTCCGAGGACGAGGCCTGCCACGCCTTCTTCGCCATGCTCACGGGGAGCCGCTGACCGGCGGGGCGGGACGCGGGACGTAACCTGAAAGCCGTGCATCGGCTGTCGCGGTCGTGAGCCGGGCTTACCTCGACCACGCGTCGACATCGCCGGCCCGGCCGGGGGTGGTCGAGGCCATGTGGTCGTGGCTGGGGTTCGCGGCCGACCCCGGGCGAGCCCACCACGAGGGCCATGAGGCCCGGGCCGCGGTGGAGCTGGCCCGCCAGCAGGTGGGCGACCTCTTGGGGGCGCGGCCCCGGGAGGTGGTGTTCACCAGCGGGGCGACCGAGGCCATCGCGGCCGCCGTGTGGGGCGCCGCCGGGCGGGGGCCCCATCAGGTGGTCACGGCCGTGGAGCACTCGGCCGTCCGGGACGCGGCCGCCCGCCATGACGTGACGGTGGTGGCGGTCGACGGGCTGGGCCGGGTGAGCCCGTCGGCCGTGGCCGCGGCCGTACGGCCCGGGGAGACCGCAGCCGTACACGTCCAGTGGGCCAACCACGAGGTCGGCACTGTCCAACCCGTGCGCGAGGTCGTGGAGGCGTGCCGGGAGCGGGGAGTGCTCGTCCACGTGGACGCGGCGGCGGCCGCGGGCCACGTGGCCGTCGACTTCGCGGCCACCGGGGCCGACCTCATGTCCGTCTCGGCCCACAAGCTGGGCGGTCCCCAGGGGGTGGGCGCCCTGGTCGTGCGCCGGGGGCTGCGGCTCGAGCCCCTCCTCGTCGGCGGCCAGCAGGAACGGGGCCGGCGGGCGGGCATGGAGAACGTGGCCGGGATCGTCGGGTTCGGGGCGGCCGCCGCCCACATCGCGGCCGGGGGCCTGGAAGCCGAAGCCGAGCGCCAGCTCCAGTTGACCGGCACCGCCCTGGCTGGCGCCCTGGCCGTCCCCGGGGTGGTGGCCTATGGGGACACGAGCCCCGGGGGCCGCCTCCCCCACATCGTGTGCCTGGGGGTCGAAGGCGTGGAGGCCGAGGCCGTCCTGCTGGGCCTCGACCAGGCCGGGGTGGCCGTCCACTCCGGCAGCGCGTGCTCGTCCGAGTCGCTGGAGCCCTCCCCGGTACTTGAGGCCATGGGCGTGGACGCGGCCCGGTCCCTACGGGTATCGGTGGGGTGGTCGACCACCGAGCAGGACGTGGCCGCGTTCGCCCGGGCGCTGCCGGCGGTGGTGGGCCGGCTGCGCTCGCTGGGGCGCGCCGGTGCCGAAGGACGGCCGCGGGCGTAGCATTACGGGCATGTCCGCCACCGACCACACCACCACCGATGACGTGTACTGGCGGGGCGTCCACCACCTCGCCCTGGTCACGTCCGACATGGACGCCACCGTCCGCTTCTACCACGGAGTGCTCGGTGCCCGGCTGGTGATGACCATCGCCACGCCGGCCTTCAAGCACTACTTCTTCGACATCGCCCCGGGCAACGCGCTGGCCTTCTTCGAATACGTCGGCGAGCCCATCGAGCAGTTCTCCAAGCCGGCGGGCGTCCCCTTCCCGCAGGCCAGCCAGTTCGACCACTTGGCCCTGGGCCTGGCCGACGAGGAGGCCCTGCTCCGCCTGCGCGACAGGCTGAAGTCCCACGACTGCGAGGTGACCGACGTGGTCGACCACGGCACCCTGCGGTCGATCTACTTCACCGACCCCAACGGCATCGCCCTGGAGGCGTCGTGGTGGACGGCCGACGCCACCGGTCGGCCCGTCGACTACGGCGACGACCGGTTCTTCGCCGACCCCGACCCGGTGCCGGCAGTGCGCGAGCTGCGCGCCACGGGCCGCCTGGAGTGGACGCCCCGCACCACGCTGGTCAGCGAGGTCACCAAGGACCTGTACAAGCTGCCCACCGGCGATTGACGAACGGGAGTTGACGCCCGGCGAGGGAGGGATCGCCGCCCACTTCCGGCGGGCGGTGGCCGACGCCCCGGGCAAGGTCTGGCTGGTCTTCGGCGACGAGCAGTACACCTACGCCGAAGCCCTGGCCGAGGTGCGGGCCGCGGCCGCCGCCCTGGGGGAGGCGGGTGTCGGCCCGGGCGACCGAGTGCTGGAGGTGGCCCCCAGCACGCCCCGCACGGTGTTCACCTGGCTGGCCCTCATGGAGCTGGGGGCCGTGCAGGTGCCGGTCAACCCGCGAGGTACCGACGAGGAGCTGGCCGGCTTCGTCCGCCAGGTCGAGCCCCGGCTGGTCGTGACGCCGTCGGGCCCCACGCCGGGCACGGCCGGGACGGCGGTGGTGGCCGTCGAGGACTTGTTCGGGGTGCCCGCCGGGGGCGATGACGACGGCCCCGCCGACGTGAGCCCGGGCGACGTGGCCGTGATGATCCCCACCTCGGGCACGACCGGCCGCTCCAAGTTGGTAATGCAGACCCACCGGGCTTACGTGATGGCGGCCGAGGGCTTCCCGTGGTGGCTGGGGCTGACGGGCGACGACCGCCTGATGACCTCGCTCCCCCTGTTCCACATCAACGCCCCGGCCTACTCAGTGTTGGGGTCGATGGCAGCCCGGGCCAGCCTCGTGCTCCTGCCGTCGTTCTCGGCGCGCGGGTTCCTCGACAGCGCCCGCCGCTACGGGGCCACCCAGTTCAACGCCATCGGGGCCATGGTCGAGATCCTCATGCGCCAGCCCCCCCGGCCCGACGACGCCGACAACCCGGTGCGCCTTTGCTACACCGGGCCCTCGCCGGACAAGGAGCGCCACCTGGAGATCGAGCGCCGGTTCGGCTGGGAGGTCACGTGCGGCTACGCCCTGTCCGAGACCCCCTACGGGCTCATCTGGCCCCGCGGCCAGCGCCCCTACGGCACGCTCGGCGCTCCCCGCCAGCACCCGGTGCTGGGCCGGGTCAACGAGGCCCGCGTCGCCGCTGACGGCGAGCTGGAGCTGCGCAACCCGGCGGTGATGGCCGGTTACTTCGGCATGGCCGCCGAGACGGCCGAGGTGCTGGTCGACGGCTGGCTGCGGACCGGCGACCTGGTCACCGACAACCACGACGGCACGTACACGTTCGTGGGCCGCAAGAAACAGGTGATCCGCCGGCGGGGTGAGAACCTCTCGCCCGCCGAGGTCGAGGCCGTGCTCGAACGCCACCCCGAAGTGGCCGAGGCGGCCGTCGTGGGGGTGCCCTCCGCCCTGTCGGAGGAGGACGTCAAGGCCTTCGTGGTGCCCGCCCCCGGGGGGCGCGGGGTGGACATCGCCGGACTGCGCGAGTTCGCGGCGGCCCGGCTGGCCGGCTACAAGGTCCCCCGCTACTTCGAGGTGGTGGACGACCTGCCCCACACCGCCACCGGCCGGCTGGCCAAGCACATGCTCCCTACCGGGCGTACCGAGAAGGAGGTCGACATGGAGGCCGATCAAGGCCCGCACGCCCGTGCGGCGACCGGGCCCCGCTCGTGGATCGGGTCGGCCACCGCCGAGTCGATAACGGTGGGCGGGCGGGACCTGCCGGGCGAGGTCATGGGCCAGCTCACCCTGACCGAGTTGGCCTACCTGCTCGTGACCCGCCGGGCCCCGGCCCCGGGCCAGACCCGGCTGCTCGACGCCGTGCTGGTGTCGCTGGCCGACCACGGCCTCACCCCCTCGGCCATGGCCGCCCGCCTCACCTACACGGGCGCCCCCGAGGCACCCCAGGCGGCCGTGGCCGCCGGCCTGCTGGGCGCGGGCAGCGTGTTCCTCGGCCCCACCGGGGACACCGCCGAGATGCTGGCCGCCGCCCTCCGGATGGGCGGGGCGGGCGGCGCGGGCGGGGAGGCCGCGGGCGGCGCCGGTGGGGAGGCCGCGGGCGGGGCGGGTGGGGCGGGTGGGGAGGCCGCGGGCGGGGCGGGTGGGGCGGGTGGGGCGGGTGGGGAGGCCGCGGGCGGCGCCCGTGGGGAGGCCGAGGGCGGGGACTGGCCCGATGACCAGGCGCTGGCCGGGCTGGCCCGGGAGGTGGTGGCGGCCCGGCTGGACGCCCGCCAGCGGGTCCCGGGGCTGGGCCATCCGCTGCACCGGCAGCTCGACCCCCGCGTCCCCCGGCTGTACGCACTCGCCCGGGAAGAAGGGCTGCTCGGGCCCCACATGCGCCTGCTGGAGGCGGTGGCCGCGGCCTACGCGGAGGCGACGGGCCGGGCCCTGCCCATCAACGGGGCGGGGGCCGCGGGGGCGGCCCTGGCCGACCTGGGCGTCCCACCCGGCAGCGCCCGGGGCTTTGCCCTGATCGCCCGTACGGCCGGCCTGGTGGCCCACCTGGCCGAGGAGGCGTCCGACCCCATCGGCCCTTCTCTGTGGGCCGACCTCGACCGCCGGTCCGCCCCCCCCACTAGCCCACCGTGAACGAGACCGGGGCGCTGGCCGACGTGCCGTCGATCGACCGCCAGCACACGTTCCACGTCCCGGGTGGCCGGCCGACCGGCCCGCCGGTGACGGGGATGAACCCGGTGCTGCTCGACATCCGCACTGTCGCGTTCACGGCCTGGAGGTTGCGGCTGCACGTCAGGTGGGCCTCGGCCTCGGGAGGGGCCGTCACCAGCCGGTAGGCGGTCGAGGCCTTCAGGCCCGTGCCGTAGAGCGAAATGGCTGTCGGCGAGGGCCCCGAGGCTGAGGCCGCCCCGTCGCGGTACCACGTGAACCCGATGACCTCGACGGCCGGCACGTCGCTGCTGCGGGCGATGCGGCGCACCTGCCCGCCCCCGGCGTAGGTCGTGTAGTAGAGGGCCTGGGTCGACCGGTAGGGCCCGAAGCGCAGGTGGACGGCCGACCCGCCCCCCAGCCCGGTGGCGAAGTCGACCCGGGTAAAGCCACCGCTCCCGTCCGGGTCGAGGCGGAAGATGCGCCCGCAGACGTAGTCGGCGAACAGGTACTTGCCGTGGTACTCGGCCGGCCACAACCCGTCGGGGACGAACGCCCCGCCGGTGATCGAGCGGCAGCCGTCACCGTGGCCGTAGGCGTAGACGGGGTTGACCATCCCGGCAGGCGGCAACCCGCAGTCCGACGTGGACCCCCGGGCGCAGGGCCCTTCCCGGACGTTCCACCCGTAGTCGGCTCCGGCGGTGGCCAGGTTGACCTCCTCCCAGGTCGACTGGCCCACGTCGTTCACGTAGAACCGGGTGCCGGCGTCGTTGGGGTCGAAGGCCATGCGGAACGGGTTTCGCAGGCCCCAGGCGAACGTCTCCTGGCATTTGAGGCCGGCGGCCACCACGCCGCTCTGGTGGCACCGGGCCGTGCCCGGGCCCTGGAACGGGTTGGTGGCCGGGACCCCCCCGTCGCGGTCGACGCGCAGGACCTTGCCGACCAGGGCGTGCTCGTCGCGGGCGGCGTCGTTGTTGCCGCCACAGCCGCTGGGAGTGCCACCGGGGTAGTCGCAACCGCCGTCACCCACGCTCGCGTAGAGCAGGCCGTCCTTGCCGAAGTCGAGGTCGCCGGCGTTGTGGTTGCCGGCAGGCGAGGGGATGTTGTCGATGAGCACGACCTCACCGGCCAGGGTGTCACCGTCCATCACGAACCGCGACACCCGGTTGACCGTGGTCGAGTCGCACACAGCCGTCTTGCGGAACGAGTAGTACAGGAACACGTAGCCGTTGGAGGCGAACTCGGGGTCGACGGCCACGCCCAGCAGGCCGCGCTCGGAGTTGGAGCAGATCTGGCCGGACAGGTCCAGGGCCGCCGTGGGCATGAGGGTCTGGTCCTTTATGACCCGCACGGTGCCGCCCTGGGTCGTGACCAGCATGCGGCCGTCGGGCGTGAACGCCAGAGCCGTCGGGGCCCCGACCGATGCCACGACATCGTCCCGGAAACCGGCGGGCACGGCCGGCAGGGGCGGGGCGTCGGGGACCGGGCCCGCCTGGGCAGTCGGCGCCATGGCGGTCGCCATCGTCGGGACCAAGACGCCCGGCCCGGCGGCCAGGGACACGGCCAAGAGGGCCGCCGTCGCTCGCGACATCGCACGAGTGTGCCACGGGCGTCAGCCAAGCCGGCCCCCAGGGCAGGAGTCGGCTGCCGCGCCAGCGGGTAGGGTTCCGAGCAACTGCGGGAACAGGAGGCGGACATGCGCAACCTTCCACGGAGCACCCGGTGGGGATCAGCGGCCGCGGCGGCGGTGATGGCCCTGGCCTTGGCGGCGTGCGGTGACGACGACGAGCAGACGGCCCCGACGACGAGCTTCGTCCCGGTGCCCACCACTGCCGCCCAACCCATCACCACGACCATCCCGGCACCGGCCGCGCCGATCGGTGCGGTGGCCACCGGTGGCGGGGGCACCGCCACCCAAGCCGGGCCCGGCCTGCTCGCGCCTGCCGCGGGCGTAGCCGCGGCGGCGGCCGTAGCGGCCGGCGCGGGAGCGGCCTGGCGGCGGCGGGCGGCCGGGTAACCGGCGACCAGCGTTCGTCCTGGCGGGTTGACCAACCTGGGGATCGCCCGGGAGCCGCCCAGCGGCCGGACCGTGGGCCTACTGGTGGCCGCGGTCGTCGCCGCGTGTACCGCCCTGGCTGCGGTGATGGTCCGGGGCCCGGGACCGGCGGCCGCCACTTTGGCCGTGCCCGCGCCCGGGGCCGTGCTCGGTCGGGCCGGGCCGTCCTGGGCGGTAGTCGTCCCCGAGGGCCAGCCCCTACGGGTCCGGGCCCCGGCCATCGGGGTCTCGGCTGATCTCGTCCTCCTGGGCCTCAACCCCGACGGCACCCTGGAGGTGCCCGGCTACGACGACGCCGGCTGGTACTCGCTGGGGACGAGGCCGGGGGCGACCGGGCCGGCGGTGATCGCCGCTCATCTCGATTCGACGAGCGGGCCATCGGTCTTCCACCGGCTGGGCGAGCTCGATCCGGGCGACGCCGTCCACGTCGACTACGCCGAGGGCACGGTCACGTTCGTCGTACGGGGCTCGGGCTCCTACGAGAAGGACGCCTTTCCCACGGCCTTCGTGTACGGCCCGACGCCCGGCCCTGAGCTGCGCCTGATCACGTGTGACGGCTCGTTCGACCGCCGGGCCCGCAGCTACTCGGCCAACCTCGTCGTCTGGGCCGCCGCCGTCCCCACCTGAGGACCTGGGTAAAGCCGGCACTCCCATCGACCTGCGCGGGAATCGTGGGCGTTTCGCCCCCGGTTCCCGCGCGGGTTTCGTGGGGTGGCAGCCGGTGGGGCCGCTGCGATCAGGCCCGGCGGCGAGACCAGATGGCGGTGGCTGCGGTGGACGCCCCGGCGGCCGCCACCAAGACGGCGGCCAGCCCGATGAGCGGCGCCCGGCCCGCGCCGCCCCCGCCCCCCGCGCCGTCCATGCCGGGCGCACCCGCGGCGGCCAGCGGCGAGCCGTCCGGGGAGGCGGCCACGACTTCGCCGGCCGCGGCAACGGCCACGGCCGCATCGGCCCGGAGCCGGCCTTGGCATCCCTCGCCGCACGGTGAACCGTCGGCGGTCGACAGCAGCCGTTCGACAGCGACCGACGGCGGCAGGCCCTGGGCCAGCAGCAGGGCCAGAGCCCCCGACACGTGGGGGGCGGCCAGCGACGTTCCCGAGGACCAGCCGTAGCGCCCCGACCTGGCCGTGGACAGGACCCCGGCTCCGGCTGCCCGCCCGCTGCCCCCGGGGGCGACCACGCCCCACTTGGCGTTGCCCAGCGAAGTCGAATAACTCGGCACCCGGCCGTTGCGGTCGGTGGCCCCGACGACCACCGCGTTGAGGTCGCCGTAGTTGGCGCTGAGGCCCGCTCCGGCGGCCGCGCCGTCGTCGTAGTTACCCGAAGCCAGGACGGGGATGGCCCCCCGGCTCCAGGCGTACTCGATCCCCGAACGCAGGGGCGAACCGATCAGCGACGTCAGCCGCAGGTCGGGGTCACCGAGGCTGAGGTTCACGACCTTGGCCCCTCGCTCGACTACCCAGGCGATGGCGGCGTTGATGTCGAGGGTCCCCCCCCGGCCGTCGTCGTCCATGGCCTTGGCCACGATCAGCCGGGCCCCGGGGGCGACCCCCGCGATCCCCGTGCCGTTGCCGGTGCTGGCCGCGATCACACCGGCCACGGCCGTCCCGTGGCCGTGGCCGTCGCGGGCCGAGCCCTCCCGGCACGTTCCCCCCGTGCACGTGACTTGGGCCTCGATCTTGTCCCTCAGGTCCGGATGGCTGGCGTCAACGCCGGTGTCGACGATGCCCACCAGCACACCCTCGCCAGTCGACGCCGCCCAGGCGGCGGGCGCCCCGATCTGCTCCAGCGACCACTGGTCGCCGAAGAGCGGGTCGTCGCTGGCCCCCGCGGTAACGGCCGTGTTCATGGCGGTGACGGCCGTGACCAGGGCCACGGCCGCCACCACCAGCCGGCGGCAGGCCGGCTCAGTACTCACCGAAGTTGGAACCGCAAACCGTGAGGCCGTACGCGTCGAGCTTGGCATCGGCCGCTGTGACCAGCCGGACCATGTCCCGGTCGACAGCGATGAAGGCGGCTTCGTCGTCGGCCCTCACGGCCGCGATCAGCTCGTGGCCCTTGGCGTTCACCTGCTCCTGGGCAGCCAGCATGTCGGCCACGGCCGCTTCGTCGCCGGGCGGCACCGTGATCCCCTTGAGGTCGGCCAGGAGTTGGTCGGCGATGGTCGCGAACTGGCCGAGGAACCGGGCCAGGGCGGCCGGGGTAGCGCTCGTGGGGAAGGGGACGGCGTCCATCCTGCTGGCCGCCGACCGGCAGAAGCCCTCGGCCCGGGCCACGTAGGCCGTCTTGAGGATGCCGTGGCTGCCACCCGCCATCGAGTCGAACCCGGCCTTCATGCCCATCACGCAGCCCGTGAACCCGAAGGCGGCCGCCTTGGTCGACGCGTCCGCAAAGGCGGCCGACACCTCGTTGCTGGCGGCCACCGTGGCCCCGTCGTCGGACGAGCCGGCGGCCGCCCCGAGGCGCTCGACCGCGGCCCGGGACGAGTCGAGCGACACCAGGGCGGCGTCGAGCGCGGCACCGCCGTCACGAGGACGTTCGAGGTCGCGCAGGGCGGTGGCCTGCGTGCCCATGGCGGCAGCCACCGTGCCCGTGGCCGAGGCCAGCTCGGGGTAACTCGTGGGCCGGGTGACGGCCGCCACTTCGGCGTTGGCCGGAGCGCACACCTGCTCGGCGGACGCCACGTACTCGGCTTTGGACGGGGCCCGGTTGGCCAGAGTGAAGCCCACGCCCGTGCCCGCCAAGGCCAGTGCGCCAACCACCAGCCCGATGACGAGCGTCTTGCGCCCGCCCCGTTCGGGCGGGGCGCCGTAGTTGGAGGGGGCCGGCCCGGGGGTAGCCCCGAACGGCGGCGTCGCCGGGGGCGGATAGTAGGGCGGCGGGGCGGACGGGGGCGGAGGCTCCCAGGCCACAGCCCGCGAACCCGGGCCGGACGAGGGCATCGGCCCGGCCGGCTGGACCGGCACGGCGGCAGGAGCGACGGAGGGCGACCATCCACCTGGCGACCCGGCCTCGGCCGGAGCCCCCAGCGGACGGAACATGGGACGGGGCGAGACCGGCGGTACGGAAGGGATCCGGGCGTCGGTAGAGGAGGCGCCTTCGGGAGCAGCCGCTCGAGCCTGGACCGGCCTGTCGCTGGCCCCCGCTCGTCCACGGGTGCCGAGCCCGGCCTGACCACCGGCTGCCGCCGGCCCGTTGGACTTGGCGGCGGCGGCTGACCGGCTGACCCTGCCGGCGGCGGCCGACTTGGGGGCGGCGGACTTGGCGGCGGCGGCCGACTTGGCCGACCTGGTCGACTTGGCGGCGGCGGACTTGGGGGCGGCGGCCGACTTGGCTACGGCCGACTTGGCTGCGGCCGACCTGGTCGACTTGGAGGCAGCGCCGGCTGCGGCCGACCTGGTCGACTTCGTGGGCCTGGCCGCGGCGCCGGCCGACGTCGCGTTCGCGGGCCGTGCCGGTCCGGGCGCGGCCGCACCGCCGTCGGCCTCGGCCATCCGAGCGGCCGCCTCGCGGAGACGGTCCAGCGGGGATTGTGATCGTGAAGGGGAACCGTCTCTGCCGGTCATCCCGTCTTCGGCCATCGCCCTGTCCTCCTGTCGTCAGACTGCGCCGCGGAGGCGGGCGCCGCCGCTGTACGCCACGGCCGTCGGCCGCTCGGCTGTGCTTTCTTCACATCCGTTACTGCCCTAGTCGGCACATCGGCCGGCCAGGTTGAGCCAACCCCAGGACAACTCCGCCCCACAAACGGCCAAACCTGCGCGGGAATCGTGGGCAAAACGCCCACGATTCCCGCGCGGGTTTCGTGGGGTGGCGGCCGGGTCAGGTCCGGGAGCCGGCCCGCCGGCGGAGGCCGTAGACGGCGCCCGCCGCCACCAGGGCCATGGTCAGGGCGAACACCAGCGTCCCGATGGACGTGGCCGGTTGGGGGACGAGCTGGCGCTCCAGGAACAGCTCGGTGGGGGCCCAGACGTCCTCGCGGTACTCCAGAGCCGTCCGGGAGCCCTCCACGGCCTGGAGCTGGGTGCGGCCCCCGACGTCCTCGATGCGGGTGGCCATGGCCGTAGCCTGAGCCCGGATCACCGGTTCCCCGGTCCCGCTGATCATGTAGAGGGGGGCGTCGGTCGGGTCGACGTGGGTGATCGGGGACAGGTCGGCGTAGAGGTCGGGGCAGTCGGCCAGCCGGCACCCCACCATCGGGGCGACGGCCGCCTCGCCCTGCTCACGGGCCAGCGCGGCCAGGTCCATGGGGCCCGACCACGACACCGCGGCCCGTACCCGCGAGCCCTCGCTGCGGTCGCCCCGGCCCACCACCGCGGCCATCCCCACCAGGTAGCCGCCGAAGGACTCGCCCAAGGCGGCGATACGGCCCGGCTCGACCCGGTAGCGGTCGGCGTTGGCCCGTACCCAGGTGACAGCCACGCTCATGTCCTCGACGGCCGCGACCGCCCCCGGGCGGTAGTCGATGGTGAACGCCACCCACCCCTTGGCCGCGATCAACCGGGCCTCGCGGTCGAACACCTCACGCCCTCCGCCCCCGTGGACCAGCACGACCGCGGGACGCCGGTCGGTCCCCTCGGCCGCCGGCACGTAGGCGTCGAGCAGCAGCGGCGCCCCGCTGCCCTCGCCGTACTGAACGGCCCGGTTCACCTCCACGGTCACCTGCCCGGCGGCCGGCGAGACGGTGCCCACCATGACGGCGAGCACGGCCCCGACGGCCCCGACGACCGCCAGAGCCAACCCCCGCCGGTCACTCCCCCCAGACGGACGGGCGTTCGGCCTGGCGCCGGAAGTGGGCCGGGTTGGCGAACTTCTCGTAGTACTCCAGTTCGAGCCGCGAGACCTGGACCCAGAGGCCGGGGAGGTAGAACGCGTCGGTATGGGCCGGGAACCGCCCGTAGGTCTCGTAGAGGTAACGGCAGATCTCCTTGGTGTAGGCCACCGCCTCCGGAGGGTGCGGCGCCTGGTTGCGCAGGTAAGCGTCGGCCGCCGCCTGGTCCTTGTAGGCCTGGGCGAACAGCTCCTTGTCACCATAAACGCCGCCCGGGCCGTACTTGTCATCCAGCACCTGGTCGACGGCCGCGTCCATGTCCGTCACGTAGGGGGGGCACAGCCCCTCCAGCACGCCGTCGAGGCCCACGATGTTGGGCTGGGAGGCGGGCGCCGGGGGCCAGCGGGCGAAGCGGCCGGGCTTGGCCGGACCGTGCTCGCGAAAGCCCAGGCCCAGCAGGCCTTTGGAAGGGTCGCGCTTCCAGATGTGGGGCGGCAGGATGCCCGAGTGGACCCAGCCCCCCAGGCGCAGGCCCTCGGCCGCCAGCAGCAGGTTCTGCATGGCCAGGAAGGCCTCGTGGTCGGTGCGGGCCGATCCCACGGCGTTGAGGGTGATCGGGTTGTCCTTGCTGAAGTAGCCCTGGCGGACGCGCTTGACCCCCCCGATGGGCTGGTAGGGGATGTTGGGCGCCAGGCCCACCCACATGGCGGCCCACGCCAGCCACTCCATGGCGCCCCGGGGCGTGAACCGGCGGTAGTCGTCGATGAACAGGGGGGCGATGCCCTTGGGCTCCGAGGCCAGGATCAGCAGGGCGTTGATGTACTGGCGGGTGTTGTCGACCACGGGCAGGAACACGGTCGTGCCCGGGGCGTTGGAGTGCTGGCGGTTCCAGCCCAGGTAGTAGGGCCAGTCCCGGGGGAACTCCATGCGCCCGTCGTGGACCTTCTGCTTGACGGCCGCGGCCGCCGCCAGCCAGTCGTCCTCGCTACGGTCCTCCCACCGGGGCGGCACGCTGTTGGCCAAGTCGAGGGCCTCACGGCCCTTGAGCCGGCGGATCAGCCAGATGGCCTCGTCGTTGATCATGAAGAACGACGTCGCCTGGGCGTTGTCGGGGCTGCTGGCGGCCCGGGCCACGACGTTGAGGAACGGGCTGCCCAGCTCCTTCTGGGCCCCGAAGTCGGTGGGCCCGTCGTGCATGACGGCCCCGGTGACGCCGATCGACCCGATGAGCACCGCCTCCTCCAGAGGCGACAAGGGCGAAGGGGCGTTGGTGCTCTGGTGGCTGGCGTCACCGGCCGTGATCGAAACTCCCCGGGCCACCCGCCGGGTCCGCCGGTCTTGCAAGCAGGCCATCAGGGGGTAGGCGAACAGGTCGGTCAACCCGGGGTGCCCGCCGGCCGGGCCCTGTCCTTCTCTGGCGTCCATGGGCATCCGCCTCGCTAGCTCGTCCGTCGGGCCGAGCGTAGCCCCCGCTACCATCGCTGCGGCCGGGCGACGGTTACAGGGTAGGAGCGGGCCAGTGTCGGCTTCGAGCGGTCAGGCCATCACCAAGCTGAGCGCCACGGCCATGGCCGCGGCGGTGGCCAGTGGCGAGCTGTCGGCCCTCGAGGTCGTCGACGCCCACATCGCCCGTATCGAGGAGGTCAACGGGCGCCTGGGGGCGGTCGTGGCCCGCCGCTACCCCGAGGCCCGCTCCGAGGCCATGGCCGTGGACGCCGCCCGCGCCCGGGGCGAGGCCCTCGGGCCGCTGGCGGGCGTGCCCATGACGGTCAAGGAGCAGTTCGACGTGGCCGGCCTGGCCACCACCTTCGGGCTGCCCAACCGTCGCGACCGGGTGGCCCGCCACGAGGGCCCCCTGCTGGCCCGCCTGCGCGAGGCCGGGGCCGTCATCATGGGCAAGACCAACGTCGCCCAGTTCCTCTTCTACCAGGAGGCCGACAACCCCCTGTTCGGGCGGACGGCGAACCCGTGGGCCCTCGACCGCACCGCGGGCGGGGGCAGCGGTGGGGAGGGCGCCATCATCGCCGCCGGTGGCTCGCCCCTGGGCCTGGCCGCCGATGTGGGCGGCAGCATCCGCACCCCGGCCCACTTCTGCGGCATCTCCGGGTTCCGGCCGACGTCGTGGCGTTTGACCAACCTCGACTCGCCGCCCGAGCTGTTCTTCCCGGGCTTCAACCAGATCGCCCTCGACCCCGGGCCCATGGCCCGCCACGTCGAAGACCTAGCCCTGGCCATGCGGGTACTGGCCCAGCCCGGCCAGGAACGGGTCGACCCTCGCATCCCACCCGTCCCCTGGCGGGAACCCGGTCCGGTAGCCGTCGAGGGGCTGCGGGTGGCCATGTTCGACGACGACGGTTACTGGGGGGCGTCACCGGCCATCCGCCGGGCCGTCCACGAAGCGGCCGACGCCCTACGGGCGCGCGGCGCGGTGGTCGAGCCGTTCAGCCCTCCCGAGCCGGAGATGGCGGCCCGCCTGTACTTCTCGTTCCTCATGGCCGACGGCCTGGCCTGGGCCAAGCCCCACCTGGCCGGGAACAAGGTCGACAGCCGTATACGGATGGTGGCCCAGATCGCGGCGGTACCCAACCGCCTGAAGCCGCCCGTGGCAGCCGCCTTGCGGGCCGCCGGGCAGCGGCGCCTGGCCCGCACGATCATGGCCTCCCAGCGCTTGTCCACCCGCCGGTTCTGGCGGCTGTCGGCCGAGCGGGACGGCTGGGAGCACCGCTTCCTGCACGCGCTCGGGGAGGGCGGCTTCGAGGCCGTCATCTGCCCGCCCCACGCCGTGCCCGCCCTCCACCACGGCGAGAGCCGGCTGCTGTTCGACACCACCAGCTACTCGGTGCGCTTCAACGTGCTCGGTATGCCCGCGGGCGTGGTGGCCGCCACCCGGGTGCGGCCCGGCGAGGAGAGCGACCGCAGTTGCGGCCTCGACGTGGTGCAGCGGGCCGCGGGCCGAGCCGAGAAGGGCAGCGCCGGGCTTCCCGTGGGCGTGCAGGTGGCCGCCTGGCACTGGTGCGACGACGTCGCACTGGCGGTGATGGCCGCCCTGGAGGACCACTTCCGGGCCCAGCCCGACTACCCCGTCGACCCGCCGTGCTGAGCGCGGTACCGTCGGTCAGGTCCCATGCCAGCTGACCCCCAGCTCGCCCAGTCCCCCGCCGAGGAGCCCACGGCACCCCCTCGGGGCCACCAGTTGGGCCGCGCCCGGGTGCTGACCATGCTCACCCCGGTCCGCCCGGGGTGGGGGACCTTCCTGCGGGCCATCATCTGGACGTCGCGCTACCACTCCTACTTCCGCAACCACAGCCTGCAGTTCCGGTTCATCTACTACGTGCGGTGGGCGGTGTTCTCCAAGCTGGCCGACAACGGCCCACCGCAGGTCCCCGACAAGCTGCGCTACCAGTACCTGTTCTTCGAGAGCAACTTCGACACGCCGTGGCAGAAGTACATCGACGCCTTCGCCTACGTGATCCCCCGCGACATCAGGGTCATCTGGGGCCGGGGGTTCGCCTTCCCGGGCCCGCCGCCGGCCGAGCCCCTCAAGCGGTGGATCGCCCGCAACGCCCTGCCCGGCAACCACTACTACCACGCCTACCCCGACGCCAGCGTGCGTATGGTCGACTCCGGCCTGCGGGTACGCAAGCGCCTCGACCAGCTCGTCCGCGACGCCGGACGAATGGGCCCCGAGCAGTTCCGGGCGGCCTACGAACGGTTCCTCACCGACGTTCAGGTGGACATATGAGCCTCTCGCTGGCCCGGGCAGTGGGGGCACTGCGGCGGGCGGCGCGCCACGCCGACGGCAACGTGTCGGGCCAGGCCTACGGGCTCACGATGTTCGCCGCCATCGCGCCCGGCCAGGCCGAGGCGGTGGCCGCCGAGCTGGCGGGGTGGGGCGACGGCGGCCAGAGCCCCCTGGCCCGCCTTCGCCAGCTCCACTGCTCGCGGGTGCACGTGCTCGACGAGCTCGTCTACCAGGGCGATCCCCAGGTGCCCGAGCCCCTCCAGTCGTCTTACCTGGTATTCACGGCCAGCTTCGACGGCGGGCTCGACGAGTTCCTCGACGACGTGGTGGCCGAGATGGCGACCGAAGCCGACGCCCTGTGGCGCCACTGCGTGGGCTACCCCGGCACCGACGACGCCAGGGCGTTCCGGGGCTGGGTGCGCCACAACCAGGTGGACAACCACTACTTCCTGGGCCACTACCCCGACGCCACCGTGCGTGACGTGCGCCAGGGGCTGGAGGCCCGCACCCGGGTAGCCGAGTTCGCGGCCCGGGCCCAGGGCATGGACACGGCCACCCTCCACCGCGAGTTCCTGGCCGAGTTCGGCCACCGGGGCGAGCGGCGGTGAACGGCTACGAGCCCCGGGGCGTAGCCGGTTCGCCCGCCAACCCCCCGGGCCTGGCCCGGTCCCACCTGCCCCACCGGGCCCACGTCGGGGCGCCCGAACTCGAGGTCGCCGACATCCAGGGCAACGTGATCAACGGCTACAGCCACACCGACGCGGCCTACGTGTTCGTACGGGTGGCCGACGCGGCCGGGGCTCGCCGATGGCTGGGCAGCCTGCTCGAACATGTGACGACCGCCGAACCGTGGCGGGAGGTCCCCGCCACCACCCTCAACATCTCGTTCACATGGACGGGGCTGGCCGCCCTCGGGGTCGACCAGGGGGTGCTGGACAGTTTCCCGGAGGAGTTCCGCCAGGGTATGGCGGCCCGCCACCAGTGGCTCGGTGACCGCGGCCCCAGCGCCCCCGGGAACTGGGACGAAGGGCTGGGCACGGGCGAGGCCCACGTCAAGGTCGATATCCACGCCGTCGACAACGAGACCCTCGACGAACGGTGCGCCTGGCTCCACGCCGGCATCGACGCCACCGGCGGGGCGGTGGTGGTGGTCCACGACCAGCGGGCCGACCTGCTGGCCGGCGGGCACGACCACTTCGGGTTCGCCGACGGCATTGCCCGCCCGGCGATCAGGGGGTCGGGGCTGGCCGCCCGCCCGGGAGACGGCCTGCCCGTCCCCGGTGGGGGTTGGCGTTCGATCCGCGCCGGCGAGTTCGTGCTCGGCTACGAGGACGAGGACGGGGGGCTGCCCGAGGCGCCGGCCCCGCCCTTCGACCGCAACGCCACGTTCGAGGTCTACCGCAAGATGCATATGGACGTGGCCGGGTTCCGCCGCTACTTCGCCGAGGCCGCCCGGCACTACCCGGGCGGGGCGGAGATGCTGGCCGCCAAGGTCGTCGGGCGCTGGCCCGACGGCACGCCGCTGAGCCTGTCCCCCGACCGGCCCGACCCGGCCATCGCCAACGACCCCGAGCGGGTCAACGACTTCCTCTACGAGGACGACCCCGAGGGCGTGAAATGCCCCTTGGGCGCCCACATCCGGCGCACCAACCCCCGCGACCACGACGGCATGTTCGGCGGCAAGCTCTCCAACCGCCACCGCATCATCCGCCGGGGCCGGCCCTACGGCCCGCCCCTGCCGGCCGGCGTCACCGAGGACGACGGCGTCGAGCGGGGCCTCATCTTCCGCTGCTTCCAGGCCAGCATCGCCCGGGGCTTCGAGACCATCCAGGCCCTGTGGGTGGACGACGGTGACGGCCTGCACACAGGGGCCGACAAGGACTTCCTGATCGGCGACGGCACCTCCACCAACAAGATGACCGTGCAGGGTTCGCCCCCGTTCATCCTCACCCCCCAGCCCATGTTCAGCGTCATCAAGGGTGGGGAGTACCTGTTCAGGCCGAGCCTGTCCGCCCTCCGCGCACTGGCCGCGGGCGGGTGACCAGCAGGCGGCCGGCGTCGGGCCACGGAGGAGACGGGACGAATACGCTCCACCGTCGCCGCCGGCTGTCCACATTCGTGCGACCTGGTCAGGGGGAGCCGCGGAGATCGCGCCAGTGCCAGGGCGAACCTTCAACAAGGAGCTCGGGATCGCCGGTCCACAGCGTTGCGTCCTGCGCGATGGACAGAGCGGCTCCAAAGGCGTCGGCGTAGGCCATGGGATAGTCGGCCTTGACCCGTGCGGCGCCGAGCACGAGGTGCTCGTCGGGCAGGCGGACTTCGATGACGTCGCGTAGGTCACGTACGGTCTCGGTGGCAGCGTCCTCACCCTGGGAGCGCCGGAGGACGTAGTGGACTTCGCCGAGGTTGACCCACGACATCAATGGTCGTTCGACCCCGAGGAGGTCGCCTACCAACTCCGCCGCGGGCTCGGTGTCCTCGAGGTAGCGCAGGACCGCCCAGGAGTCGAGCACGACCGTCACGAGGCCGACTCGCGCAGGCGGTCGGCTTCGCGCTCGCGGGCGAGATCGTCGACCAATGACGAGCCTCGGAACCGGCCGCGAAGTGGCCGGCGCTGGCTCGCGGGGCGGACCGCCACGTGGTCCCCATGGCGCCAGAAGCTCACCTCGTCACCGGGTTGGATCCCGAGCTCGTCGCGCAGTTCCTTCGGAATGACGACCTGCCCCTTGGGCCCCACCCGATGAGTCATACCTATCAGTATAACTTCCTGCCCACGCCGCGGTCGCGTCCCTGGCAAGAGCGACTTCTCAGGGTTGACCGCTTTGACGGCGATCGCCGACTCGGGCCAGGCCGGTCTCGTAGGCGACGATGACGAGCTGCGCGCGGCCTCGGGCACCGAGCTTGGTCATGGCGCGGTTTAGGTGGGTCTTGGCCGTGAGAGGGCTGATGATGAGCTCGGTGGCGATCTCGTCGTTGCTGAGGCCGTGGGCGGCGAGCCGCACGGCCTCTCGTTCGCGGTCGGTCAGAGCGTCGAGGCGTTCGGGGGCGATCGGGCCTGGGGCATGGCGACCGGAGAACTCCTCGATGACCCGGCGGGTGACTACGGGGTCGAGCAGGCTCTGGCCGGCGGCGACGGTCCGCACGGCGCCGTGGAGCTCGTCGGCGTCGAGGTCCTTGAGGAGGAAGCCGCTCGCACCAGCGCGCAGCGCTCCGAACACGTAGTCGTCGATCTCGAAAGTGGTGAGCACGAGCACGCGAACGCCCCCTAGGTGGGGGTCGGCGACGATGGCGCGGGTCGCTTCGATGCCGTCGAGGTCCGGCATGCGGATGTCCATGAGCACGATGTCGGGCCGGTAGCGACGGGCGAGATCGATCGCTTCACGGCCGCTGGCGGCTTCGCCCACGACGACCACGTCAGCCGCCATCTGGAGCAGCGTCCGCAACCCCGCGCGAACCACTGCCTGATCGTCGACGAGCAGCACGCGGATGGTCATAGCGAGCTCGACGTCGTGGGCAGGAGGGCACGCACGCGGTAGCCGCCTGAGGGGGTCGGTCCGTGCTCGAGGCGGCCACCGACGGCGTGGACGCGCTCGGCCATGCCGGTGAGCCCGAAGCCGCTGTTCACCGGCGGCCCGGAGGCCGCGCTCGGGCCGTCGTCGGTGATCTCGATGACGAGGCCCTCCGGCTCGCTGCGGAGCGAGACGGCGACGTGGTGGGCGTTGCTGTGGCGGACGACATTGGTGATTGCCTCCTGGACCACGCGGTAGGCGGCGAGCTCGGCTGCGCCGGAGAGCTCGGCTCTTGCGTGCTCGTCGCGGAAAGCGACCTCGATGCCTGCGGCCCGTGCCGGTTCGACGAGCTCATGGACTCGTTCGAGTGTGGGTGCGGGCGCCATGGGTTCGGTGTCACGGTTGAGCGCGACCGTCGCTCGCAGCTCCTGGAGGGCCGCCTTGCTGGAGGAGCGGGCCTGGTGCAACGCACGACGGGCGGTCTCGGGATCGGTGTCAAAGGCGGCGACTGCGGCAGCCATCTGCACGTTGACGGCGGCCATGGTGTGGGCGACGACATCGTGGAACTCGCGGGCCATGCGCAGACGTTCTGCCTCGACCCGGCGTTGCGCCTCACGTTCACGCTCAGCATCTGCGAACTCGACGAGCTGCCGGCGCGACCGGACGGCTTCGCCCAGCGCGAGCGGGACGAGTGGCCAGATCATCTCGAGCACCGGCGACCCACCGCGGGCGCCGATGGGGTCGTCGCTGGTGAACCCGAGCAGCCCCGACCACGCGCTCGCGACCACCGCCGTGACGACGGCCGCTCGGCGATCGGTCTGCACGGCGACGGTGTAGAGGGAGACCATCGCCGGCAGGTTCAACAGCTCACCGTGGTGGCCGAGCACGTACAGGCCCGACAGTGACGCCCCGCAGCCGATGGCGACCGGCACGGGCCAACGGCGACGGACCAGCAGGGCCAGGACCGAAGTTGCCGCGAGCAGATAGGTGGCAGCGTCGGCCTGGCGCGTGCCCGGCTCGTTCCACCACGCGTCCATGAACGTCGGGAACGCCACCGCGGCCACGACGAGAGCATCGACGGCCCGCGGCGACGCTGATCGGAAGCGAGCTGCCAGCTGCACAGCCATCAACGGTACGAGCCCTCCGGCTCAGGTGTCGCGGTTGCGAAGGACCGACACCGCGGCCAGCACGAAGCCGATCGTGTACGCGGCCACGACGCCTATCGACGGCCACGCCCCGAGGCTGCCGACCGCGTCGTGGGTTGCGTCTGAGCTCTGCGTCAGCTTCTGCATCACCCCGTTCAACGAAGCCCCGCCGAGCCAGCGTCGCCAGCTGCCCAGCACGGGCGCCAGCAGGCCCGGCAGAAGCACGACCCCTATGGCGACGACCACCGCGCCAGCCGAGTGGCGCACGACGGTGCCGATGCCGACGCCCAGAACCGCGATCGACGAGATCGCCATGGCCACGCCCACCAGTGCGGGCCAGGCGTCCCCGGTCGCGTACCGGTCCTGGTCGAGCATCACGAGCCCGATCCCGTAGGCGACCGCGCCGGAGACGAGGGTGACCGAGAACGCCATCGCCGCGGCCACGGCAGCTTTGGCTCCGAGAACCACCAACCGGCGCGGGCAGGCTGCCAGGGTGACGCGGACCGTCCCGGTCTTGAACTCGCTGGTGATCAGTCCGGCACCCAGCACTGCGGCTAGGACCTGGGCCAGCACCGCGCCGCCCAGCAGGCTGGCACCCAGGATCGTGTCGTCGTCCTGCAGGCTGCCGGTCGCAGAGACGATCGCCGACAAGACGGGCAGGGCGAGCCCGAGTACGGCAACCAGGGCCCAAGTCGAGCGGAGGGTGACCAGCTTGGTCCACTCGGACCACAGCGCTTCCCGGAAGCCGGCGCGGCCCGTGCCGAAGCGGCTGGCGCTTGCGACCGTGGTCATCGAAGGGCCTCGTGCCGGCGTGCCTCACCGTCGCGTTCGGCGCGGTACTCGACGCTGCTGTCGGTGAGCTGGCTGTAGACGTCCTCGAGCGAGGACCGCAGCGGCCGCAGCTCGTGCACGACCACCCTGTTCGCGAGCGCCAAGTCGCCAACCGTGGCCGCGTCAAGGCCGCGCACACGCCACCCTCCACTCGGCTCGAGGTCCACCTCGCCGCCAGCCTGCTCGAGGACACCCCGCAAGCGAGCTGCCTCCGGTGAGCGCACCAGGGTGGCCTTCATGGAGTGTGCGTCAATGAGGTCCGACACCGTGGCCTCGGCGACGAGCCGTCCCCGGCCGATCACGACCAGCCGGTCGGCGGTCAGCTCCATCTCGCTCATCAGGTGACTCGACACGAACACCGTCCGGCCTTCGGCTGCCAGTCCCTTCATCAGAGAGCGGGCCCATCGGATCCCCTCGGTGTCCAGACCGTTGACCGGCTCGTCGAGGAGCAACACGCCAGGATCCCCCAAGAGGGCAGCGGCGATCCCAAGCCGCTGGCTCATCCCCAGCGAGAACCCCCCGGCCCGGCGACCAGCGACGTCGGACAGCCCGACTGTGCCCAGCACCTCGCCCACCCGCGCCCTGGGGATGCGGTTGGACCTGGCCAACGCCAGCAAGTGGTCATGCGCTGTGCGTCCGGGGTGGACCGCTCGGCCATCCAGCATGGCCCCGACTTCGCGCAGGGGCGCACGGAAGTCGATGTACCGGCGACCGGCGACCCGAGCCTCACCCGCGGTCGGGCCGTCCAGGCCGAGGATCACCCTCATGGTCGTCGACTTCCCCGACCCGTTCGGGCCCAGGAACCCGGTCACCTGTCCGGGATGCACCATGAAGGACAGGTCCCGTACAGCCACGGTCCGCCCGTAGCGCTTCGTCACCCTCGAAACCTCGATCACGACCTCGACGGTACGAAGGACCGACCTTCGGCGAATCCTCCTGGCGCAGTCGCCCGCTACGACCTACGCAGTACGCAGCCCTGCACGGCTTGCTGGCACGGAACGGCGGTACGGGACGCCACTCGGGCGCGACAGAGCGCCCGAGTGGCCAGCGGCGACGCGGTCCGCGTCGTTCGTAGGCTGGTGCCGCCCGTCTAGGGGCGGCGGCGGCCGAAGAGGAAGGGGGCCTTGCCCATGTACCGCCGGTAAGGGGCGTCGCCGTAGGCCCGCTTCAGGCGGTACTCCTCGTGGACCGAGCCCACCAGGCCGTGCAGGGCCACCAGCGCGCAGAACGCGGCCCGCTTGTCGGTCATCTTCGGTTCCAGCAGGAAGATCGAGGTCGGGAACCAGTTGTTGGGGTGGCGGGTCAGGCCGAAGACGGTGCGGCTCGACAGCTCCCCGTCGGGTTCGAGGCCCGGCCCCTGGGCCTCGGGTTCGGCGACGGGGTCGCCCCCGCCCACGAAGGCCTTGAGCTGAGGCGCCCCGAAGAAACCCGGGCCGATGACCCGGGTGGCCTCCATGGTGGCCACCACGCACGCCGCCTGGCCGGCTCGCATGAGCCACGAGAACGGCGGGCGCACCTCGTAGAGCACCCGGTGGGGCCCCTGGTACACCTTGCGCACGATCAGCACCGCCCCCACCCCCGAGAACAGGATGTAGAGGGGCCGGTAGAGACCGTTGCGGGCCCGGGCCCCCAGGCGGCGCTCGACCAGGTCTTTGGCCTGGCGGCTGGCCAGAACGCTCTTGGCCACGATGAAGGCCACTACGACGGCGGTCGTCCGGTCGCGGGGCCGGCGGGCGGCGCTCACCCAGGGGAGGCTACCGGCTGGGCTGGGTAGGCTGCCGGGGATCGTTGCGGGACGAGAGGAAAGGCCACCGTGAGCGACAACAGCCCTTCCAACGAAGAGGTCCTCCGCCAGTACTGGGAGGCCACCATCACCGGCAACATTCCCTTGCTGCGGCCCATCATCGCCGACGACGCCGTCTTCCACTACCCGGGCCAGCACTACCTGTCGGGTGACTACCACGGCGTCGAGGAGGTGTGCGGCCTCTACGAAACCGTCACCAGCCTCGGCCAGGAACTGTTCGACGGCAAGCTGCGGGCGCTGGCCTCCACCCCCGACGGCAGCTACGACGCCGTGGTGCTCAGCTACCGGATCAAGGTGGTCGCCGGCAAGTGGCTCCCGGGCCGGGCCACCGGCCTGCTGCGGGTGGGCGGCGGCAAGATCCACGAGTACTGGCTGTTCGAGTGGGACCAGCAGATGATCAACGACATCTGGTGGGCGTCGGCCCCCAAGCTGTTCGCCCGCCAGAAGCGCTACGGCAAGATCGTGGCGTCGCTCCCCCGCATCGCCCTGGGCGCGACCCGCACCATGAAACGGGCTTTCGGCGGCTACACCGCCCCCACCGAACCGCACTGACACCTGGTTCAGACCGTGGGGCGGAAGTAGGCGGAGATCGCCGCCGCCTCGGCGGTCACGACCTCGGCCGTCACCAGGTCGCCAGCACCTGAGGACAGAACCGATACCCACCTGTCCAGCACCGCCGAGGCGGTGCCGTCGCCGTAGAGCTCGGCCCTCAGTTCGGCCACCGCCTGCTGGTAAAGGGCCAGGAACGGGGAGGTGGCCATGAACCGCTGCACCAGCACGTTCGAACGCCCGCCCGGCCCGCCCCCGCGACCCCCCGGCGCCCCGGCGCCAGGGCCGGCCGGCCCGCGTCCACCGGGACCACCGGCTCCCGGGCCAGGGCCAAGACCGATGCCAGGTTCCCCGCCAGGACCGGCCCCGCCCCCGCCGGGGCCCGCCGCGCCGGGGCCAGCCCCGCCGCCCCCGCCGCCCGGGGACACGCCGAAGGCGAGGTTGAGGTCCCACGAGACGACCGACATACGCCCGGTAGCAGGGTCGTAGTGGAGATAGGAATTGTTGCCCGGCCCGTCGATGTCGTCCCAGTTGGCGACCAGTTCCTGCACGGCCAGGTAGCGGGCGAACCCGGCCACGTCGAGGTGGCGGTCGAGCTCGGAGGCGAACGCTGCGTCCGAGCTGTTGTTGACGAAGTCCAAGAACGCGATCAGCGGCCCGAGGTCGTCCTCGCTGCCCGTCTCCTGGTCGAACACGTTCTCGTAGGCCGCCGGGTCGGTGCCCCGGTAGCTGTAGTCGCCGGTGCTCTCGGCCTTGTAGAGGACGCCGTCGCCGCCGAACGACGCGTCCCGCCACGTGTCGTCGGGGTGCTCGACCACCAGGCGCAGCACTTCGCCAGAGCCGTTCACGCTAAAGCGGGCCGCCACCGCCCGCTGGGTTGGCACCCCCGCCAACCCGATCAGTTCGAGGGCCACGGCCTCGTTGAGCGACGTCCGGCTGCCGTTGGCCCTCACGACCAGTTCGCTGATGCCCCCGTAGTTCTGGCCGGCGACATTGCGGTCGAGTCGGATGAGCCAAGGCAGCGTGCTCGGTTCAGCCGGTCCTGCGGTCCCAGCCTCCTCCCCGGCAGCCGCCCGGCCCGCCCGGGTGAGGCCCCGCAGCGACGAGTTGCCCTTGAGACGCATGCCGGCTCGCTCGAAGGTGACGCCGTCGATGGTCACGGTGGCCTCGACCCACTTCTTGTCGCCGGTGGCCGAGTAGGCCTCGACCATGGCCCCGTAGTCGCCGGCGTCGAACACGACGTCGATGTCCCGCACCGTCGACGCGTCGAAAAGGTCGCCGGTGGCGACGACCGCCCGGTCGGCCACCACTCCTGGTGACGACGCCGGGCTGACCTTCACCGGGCTACACGCCCCGGCCAGGGTCACCGCCAGCGTGGGGACGGCGATCCAGGCGGGCCACCGCAAGCGGGCAGGAGCGGGAAGCCCACCAGGTCGTGCACCAGGGAACAGAGGGCTGGTCATGGTCAGATCCCACCGCGCCGCCCTCGGAGGCCCATCGCAGCAGCCTGGGAACTGGCCATGAGACCCCCGTCAGCGGCAACTTCCCGGCCCGTTCATAGGGAACTCCGAGGACCGCCACCTAGAAAGTGCCCGACCGAGGAGGTAAGCCGACGATGCTCGACCCGCTCATCATCGCCTTCGACCTGGTGGCCATCACCGTGCTGGCCTACGGGGTCTACTTCCGGCGCCACCGGCGACCGGACATGCCTCTGGCCTTCGTCGGCCTCAACGTCGGGGTGGTGGCCGTCACCGGGGTGCTCGCCACCGCCGAGGTCGGGTTCGGGCTCGGGCTCGGGCTCGGGCTGTTCGGGGTGCTGTCGCTGATCCGCCTGCGGTCGTCGGAGATCGCCCACGAGGAGGTCGCCTACTACTTCGCCTCGCTCACGATGGGCCTGGTGGCCGGCTTCGGGCCCCAGCCCCGTTGGGTCGCCCCGGCCCTGATCACCCTCGTCGTCGCGACGGTGACCATCGCCGACCACCCTCGCGTGCTCGAGCGGTGGCGCCGCCAGACGATGACCCTCGACTCGGCCTACACCGACGAGGCCCAGGTCGTCGCCGTGATCGAGGCCATGGTCGGGGCGCCCGTCCGGAGGGCGGTCGTGACCCACGTCGACCTGGTTCGCGACCTGACCGTGGTAGACGTGCGCTTCCGTGCGCCAACCGGGACGAAGAGCCCAGCCGGCGGGGCCCGGGCCGGGCGCTCCCTCCACGGGCGTGACCGCCGGCACAACCTCGACACTCTCGACGGCCCCCCTGCGCACCACCAGGCCCGGTCGTTGTGAACCCGAGCGTTGCGGGACCGGCCACCGGGCCCGTACTGGCCGCCACCGCCGCCCTCGGTCCGGTGACGCTCGACCAGGTGCTGGCCGGGGCCCCGTTGCTCGACCGCACCGACCGCAAGTACGTCCTATGCGCTGGCGAGGTCGCGGAACTGGTGGCGGCCCTGCCCAGCGGTGTCGCCGCCCTCGAGATCGACGGCCGGCGGTCGTTCTCCTACGAGTCGGTCTACTTCGACACCCCCGACCTGGCCTCGTACCGGGGAGCGGCCCATGGCCGGCGCCGGCGGTTCAAGGTGCGAGCCCGGACATACCTCGACAGCGGGTCGTGCGTGCTCGAAGTGAAGTTGGCGGGCGGGAGGGGCGAAACCGTGAAGCACCGCACCCCACACCCGGCGGCGGAGAAGGACCGGCTCGGGCCGGCGGCTTTGGCGTTCCTGTCCGAGCACGCGGTGGGGGCCGGGTTGGCAGCCGCCCTGGGACCGACCCTGGTGACCACCTACCAGCGGGCGACGCTCGTGGACCTCGACGCCGGCTACCGGCTCACGATCGACTCCGGCCTGACGTGCCGGTCGCCCGGTGGCGAGTCAGTGGCCGCCCCCGGCGCCGTCGTCGTCGAAACCAAGTCGGCGCTGGGCCGATCCCCCGCCGACCGGGTGCTGTGGGCGATGGGTCGCCGGCCGGTGGCGATCAGCAAGTACGCGACCGGGCTCGCCGCCCTGTTCCCGTCGCTGCCGGCCAACCGCTGGGCCCGCACCGTTCACGTCCTCAGTTGAACCGCTCCATGTCTTCGTGGAGGAGGGGGAAGATGTCGCGGTGGGCGTCGCGGCCGATGAAGAAGTCCATGTGGGCGTAGCCGGGCACGACGACCCGCCGGTAGAGGTCGGGGCCGTTTACCTTGCTCAGCAGGTCGTAGGTCATCTTGGTGCCCACGGGCGGGAAGAAGTTGTTGCGCTCCCCGTGGACCCAGGTGATGGGCAGGTCCATGTTGTCCACGTGGGACAGGTAGGTGTCCTCGCCCTGGGCGTCGACCACCCGGCCGGCGGCGCAGATGCGGCTCACGTGCTCGAAGAACGTGAGGTTGGCGATGCCGAACATCTCGGGCACGGTGGCGTGGGTCTCGTCGTTGAGGTAGTCGTGGCGGAAGACCTCGCCGTAGAGGAAGAGGATGCGCCGGCACACGGGGCTGTCGCAGCGCTCGTGGGTGGGCCACAGGTGCATGGCCAGGTCCATGGCCCGGTGGCCCGCAGACCCTGAGTAGTTGCTGCTCAGGGTCTTGGCCCCCACCAGCTTGAGCAGGGTGGCCAGTCGCAGCACGGCCTTGGCCCGCACCATGGGCACCACCTTGGGGTGGAGGGCCACCTGGGAGCTGATGGCCGACCGCACCCCCTTCATCCCCGCGGCCAGGGCCATGTTGAGGGTCATCGAGCCGATGCAGTGGGCCCCGACCTGCACCGAGCCCGCCCCCGAGGCGTCGATCACCGCCTTCACGGCCGTGGGCCAGTCGTGGGTGGCGATCTCGTCGGCCGAGTACTGGGTGGCGGCCGAGGGCAGCACCGGGCTGGCCCGGTAGTCGAACAGCCACACGTCGTAGCCCCGCTCGTAGAGGTACTCGGGAAAGTTGGTCTCCACCGTGGGGGTGGCCAGGGCCAGCGTCGAGGTCCCATACCCGGGGGCCAGGATCACCGGGCCCTTGGGCCCACCCTTGTGGCGGGTGAGCCTCAGCTCGACGTTGTCAGGTGTGCGGACGGCGTGGACCTCGGGGTCGCCCAGCCGCAGCGGGCGGGACGTGCCCCTTGTGGTCGAAGAGTCGGTCATGGGTGCGAAGCCTCCTGTGACGAGGAAGCCGACGGGGACGGGGGCGGGGACGGGGGTGTGCCGGGGGGCGTCGCCGGCCGGACGAGTACGGGTTCCTCGATGAGCCGGGGCGGGTGGTAAGGGCCGTCTGGCTCGAACCAGGGCTGGTGGCGTTCGCCGTCGGTCTTCACGGCCCACGACCGGCATGTCTTGTCGACCCCGACAGGGTGGACCGTAACGCCCTCGGCCGAGACCCGCAGGCGCAGGAAGTTCTTGTAGTCGACGATGCGCTGGGCCGCGAACAGCTCGTTGCTGTTGCAGCCGAAGCCGTCGGCCACGTAGAGGTAGAAGCCGGTCAGCAGGCTGCCGACGAAGCCGCCGATGACGCCGATGAAGGCGAAGAACGGCACCCAGAAGGCCACGCCCTCCAGGTCGGCGAGCAGGAGCGACGCCACCCTCATGGTGGCCACGATCACCGCGAACTGGACGAGGGCGTGCGCCCCGCCCAGCAGCCACCGTTTCAGGGGGGATTCCTTCTGGGTGAAGGTGGTCAGCCCTATGACCAGGAGGATCAGCGCCCCGACACCCAGGGTGCTGCGGAACAACACGTCAGCCAGGCCGTGCAGCGACAGGGCCTGGAGCCGGTCGGCGATGCTGATCCCGCCGCCCCGCAGGGTGGAGGCCACCAGCCAGCCGAAGGTGATGTGCAGGGCCGCGACCAGCGCCCAGAAGCTGACGTTCTGGATGGGGAGGTCGAGCACGCCCTTGCGCATCCGGCTGGAAGCCTTCTTCTCCGGAAAGGCAGCCTTGAGCCGGAACCGGGACGAGGGGGCCGTCTTGCCCGGGTCGCGCGACGCGGGCGGCGGCAGCTCGAGCTCGTCAGGCAGGTGGTGGGTGGCCGACAGGTAGGCCCCGCCGCCGCCGGCGGTGAAGAAGTGAGGGCCGTCGTGGTCCACCGGCTCGTAGTGGGCGTAGTGGTGGGTGTCGCCCGTCAGGTAGAGCCGCACCTCGGCGCCGCGCCGGCTGATCACCTTGCGTGCGAAGTAGTCGAGGTTGACGAAGGCCTCCGGCTGGTCAAGCTGGCATTTGACCCAGCTCGGCTTGGCCGAACAGAGGATTATCGAGTCGCCGGGCTGGAGCCGAGACCCCACGATGTCGCTGAAGTAACGGAGCTGGGGCTCGTCGATGTAGTTGTCGAACTGGATGTCGATGCCCCACAGCCACCACCGGTGCGGCAGCTGCAGGGCGAAGTAGCTGCGGGGCTGCTCGGTCTTCCATCCGCCGATCCAGTCGTTCTGGCAGAACACCCGGATGAACGAGGTCAGCCCGTCGTACCAGTCGTGGTTGCCGGGGATGGCATAGAGGTGGCGCCCGCGGTAGCTCCACGGCAGCGCCGCCCGGTAGGGCCCGATCAGCCGGTTCTCGTACTCGACCTTGGACGCCGTGGGGTAGACCTGGTCGCCCCCCATGACCAGGATCTCGCCCGCCGGCAGGCGGACCTCCCCCTCGTCGCCGCCGTCGGCCCTCTCGACCGCCAGCTCTTCCTGGGCCAGCAGGTGGGCCATGTGATAGGTGGGCTCGAAGCCGTCGCCCAGGTCGGAGATGTAGTCGATCCAGATCTCCTCACCCTCGGAGTGGTCGAAGGCGTCGCAGCGCTGGAGGGCAGCCTGTAGCTCGCGCTTGTCGGAGTACGAGCCGAAGATCCCCGACAGCAGCACCTGCATCCCGGTGGTGGCCAGGCCCTTGGGCGAGAGCCAGCACACCATCGGCTGGGGCACGAAGCCGATCTCGGTGTCCGCCATCGACTGCGGGCGGGGCGGGGGACCTTCGGACATGGCTAGGCCCTCACGTCACTGTCGCCGGCGCTATCGCTGGCCCGCCCGCCGTACACGTCCCACAGATCGCCCAGGAACAGCTTGCCGAAGCGGGCCAGGGCGGTGGCTCGGTCGGACAGGCTGCCGCCCCGGGTGCGGAAGGTGGTGAGCTGGCGGGCGAAGTCCTTCAGGTAGATGGTGATGATGCCCGACGCCACGACCTCGGCGGCCCCGTCGCCGTCGGGCTCGACGTGGCCGGCCAGCAGCCGGACGTAGAGCGTCGTCGTGTCCGACCACAGGTCGAAGCCGGGGTCGTCCTTGACCAGCTTGAACCCCGTCATCGTGAGGGGGTGGCCGCTGCCGTCGGTGAACCACAGCCGGTAGAGCATCTTCTTCAGGTCGGGGTCCTCGGTGTCGACGAACAGGTTGAAGGTGCCCCGGTCTACGGGCCGCCGGCCGCCCAGGGCCTCGCACGACACCCAGCCCCCGGCCCGGGCCTGGCGGTCGGGGTCGGCCAGGAAGGCGTTCACGTCATCAAGCACGATCGTCAGGCGGAACATGAAGAAGTTGCGGTCCTTGCGGCCCTGCTTGGCGCCCTTTTCGAAGTCGGTCTCCCCGAAGGTGACGTGGCCCTTCATCTCCTCGGTGAACTCCAACGAGGTGGTCGCGCCGTCGCCGGGCTCGGGGGCGGGCTCCGGGCCTGGAGGCGCCGGCTCCGGCTCGGGGACCGGGACCGGGACGGGCGGGTGGACAGGTCGGCGGGCGGGCGGGGCCGACTCGAGGATGCGGGTGGCCATGCGGTCGGCGAAGGCGGCGATCGTCAGCGAGGGGTTGGGCCCGACGGGGCCGGGCATCACCGACCCGTCGGCCACGTACAGGCCGGGGTAACCGAAGACCTCGCCCCACTGGTCGACCACGCCCTCGCCCTCGTGGCGGCCCATGGGGCAGCCGCCCAGGGGGTGGACGGTGATGACCCGCTTGAGCCACCACAAGAAGCTGTCCTTGAAGTCGGCACCGAGAGCTGAGGCGATGCCTTCCATGGTGCCCCGGACCCGCTCGAAGTAGTCCTGGGAGGTCTTGGTCGACCAGTCGATGTCGAGGTACCCCCGGCGCAGCTTCATGACCCCGTCGGGCACGTCTCGGCCCATGCCCAGTAGGGGCATCGAGGTGGACGACAGGGTGCACGGGCCCACCAGGTACCCGATCTCGGCGCTGAGGTCGCTGCGGGGGCTACGGGTCAGGTGGTGGAGTACCCGGCGGCCGGCGAAGCGGACCACCCTCGAGACCGTCCGGGGCAGGGTGGCGGTCTCGACCACCCAGTCGAGCCACGCCGGGTAGCCGGCGTCTTCCACGTAGTAGCCCCGACCGGTCCCGCCGTCGACCTGGTCGGGCACCCGCAGATAGCTGGTGATGACCGGCCCCCGGCTGCCTTCGATGTTGCGCGGCACCCGGCGGCCGCCGTCCTCCTCGGTGGCGTTGATGACGAAGCTCAGCAGGTCACCGTTGCCGCAGAAGCGGCTGCCCAGCGCCTTGGACAGGTTGGGAAAGGCCGAGCGGTTGCGAAGCAGCAGGTAGGGGCTGCCCAGGGTGCCGGCGCTCAGCACGAGCCGGTCGGCGGTGATCGTGGTCTGGGGCAGCTTGGACGTGTCGGTGGCCACACCCTCGCGATCGGGCCGGTGCTCGACGTAGCTGACCGTGTAACCGCCCTCGGGCCGGCGGCCGATGCGCTTGACCTCCGAGCGGGTGCGGACCTCGGCCCCGTGGTGGCAGGCGGCGGAGATGTAGTTGTGGTCGAGGGTGTTCTTGCTGCCGTAGTTGCAGCCCAGGTCGCACTCGCCGCACAGCCGGCACGTGGTGCGCAGCTTGCCGTGGACGTTGCCGTAGGGGGCCGGGGCCACGGGCTCGGCGATGACGGGAGGTTCGCCGGGCCGGGGCGAGAAGCTAACGGCCAGGGGTGGGAGCGCCCACTCCAGGTCCAACGTGGCGGCCGCGTCCTTCAGGGCCTGGGTCTTGTGGGTGTCGAACCCGGGCTGGCCGAAGGGGAAGCGGGTGGCGCCCATCATCGACTCCACGGCGTCGTAGTGGGGGTCGAGGTCGGCCCGGCTGATGGGCCAGTTCTCGTAGCCCTTGCCCACCGGGCTCTCGTGCACGAACCAGCGCTCGTCCTTGCGCAGCAGAACGTTGGCGTAGATCAGCGATCCGCCGCCGAGACCGCTGGCGATCAGGGCCTCGATCCCCCGGAAGCTCCACACGTCGAACAGGCCCTGGTAGCCCCGGCTCGGGTCCCAGAAATTGCGGGCCATCTCATGGGGCCGGCGGGCGAATGACTCGGGCGGGTAGGACTTGCCCCGCTCCAGAAGGCAGACCCGCTGGCCGGCCTCGGCCAGCCGGTAGGCGGTCACCGACCCGCCGAACCCGGAACCGACCACGATCGTGTCGAAGTGGGTGTCGCTCACGTCTCCATACTCCCCGACCCTGGCTTCTTGAGCGGCAGGACCTGTGGTTGGCGGTCGTCGTCCCGGGGCGGAGGCACCACCGGCCCGCCCGTTCGCCCGTCGATCGAGAACGGCCGTTCGATGAGATGGGCGACCGGGGGGTCGCCGTCGGGCGCCAGCCAGGGCGCCTCGGCGTCGGCGTTGTCGGGGTCGAGCACCCAGTCCTTATGGGCTCGGCGTACCCCGACGGGGTAGACGTGGAGAACGCCCGCGGCGTCGAAGTGAAGCCGCAGGAAGTTCTTGTAGCTGGTCAGGCGCATGGCCGAGAAGGCCTCGTTGGAGTGGGCGTCGGTGCCGGGCACGGCGTTGGCCACGGCCAGGTAGAGCCCCGTGGCCAGCCCCCCGAAGAAGCCCCCGAAGGCGCCCATGAGCACCAGCAGCGTGGCCGTGAACCACGCCCCCCGGTCGAACAGGGCCGACGCCACCTTGACGGCCAGCAGGCCGAGCACGACCACCAGGGCCAGATGCAGCGCCAGGTGGACGGTGCCCATCACGATCTTGGCGGCCAGCCGGTGGGGGTTGTCGGGCCATCGCTTGGGTGGTTTGGCAAAGGCGATGAGCCCGCCCGCGAAGGCGAGGACGAGCAGGATCGAGAGGGGGTTGCGAACGAGGCCCAAGACCACGTCGACCCAGCCGTAGCCCGGCGCCGCCCGGCTTATCTCACCAGGCTCGCCCGGCCCGCCGAAGGCCCGCAGGGAGAACTGGCTCGACCACGCCAGCAGCACGTAGACGACGGCCGGCACCACCATGAACGACGGGTTGCGCACCGGCAGCGAGACCGCCCCCCACGCCAGCCGCCGGCTGGTCACCTGGTCGGGGTAACAGGCCGTGCGGGTGAAGCGCCGCCGGGTCTTCTCGTCGGCCGGGTCGATCTGGGTCTCGATCTCGGGGGCCAGGGTGTGCGTCGGGTGCAGGAAGGCCCCGCCGCCGCCGGCCGTGACCTTGTGCGAGGCGTCCTCGCCCACATAGTGCGAGTAGTGGTGGAGGTCGCCCGAGAGGGTGAGCATCAGCCGGGCCCCGCTAGGGCGGATCAGCCGGTTCTCCAGGAAGGCCAGGTTCTTGCGCCCCCGCGAGCTGGGGCTGGCGTCTAGCCAACTGGGCTCGGCCGTGCACAGGACCACCCGGTCGCCGGGGCGCATGCGCTTGACGGCGTCCTCGAAGTAGCGGAGCTGAGGTTCGTCGATGTAGGAGTCGAGCTGGATGTCGATGCCCCAAAGCCACCAACGGTGGGGCAGCTCGACAGCGAAGTAGCTCCGGGTCTGGCGGGTCTGGCGGCCCCCTACCCACTTGCGCTGGCAGAAGATCCGCATGAAGGCCGTCAGCCCGTCGTACCAGTCGTGGTTGCCGGCCAGGGCGAACAGCTCGGGGTGGGGCTCCCACGTCCACGGCAGGGCGGCCCGGAACGGCCCCACGAAGCGCTGCTCGTAGGTCTCGGCGTCGCCCACCGGGTAGACCTCGTCCCCGCCCAGCACCACCACGTCGGCCCGGGGCAACGGCTGGTCGACCCCCGGGAAACGCAGCTCGTGCTGGGCCGAGAGCCAGGCCACCGTGTAGGTGGCGCCGAACCCGTCGCCCGTGTCGGCGATGAAGTCGACCCAGAGCTCGTCGCTCGCGGCCGCGGAGTGGGGCGCGGGGGTAGGCGCCACCCCGAACGAGAGGGGCCCGGCCTCCACCGACGCCTGGAGCTCGCGCTTGTCGAGGAACTGCCCGAACGCCCCCGACAGGGCCACCCGCAGGCCCGACTGGGCCAGCACGCCCGGGCTGAACCACCGAGTGGCGGGCTGGGGCCGGAAGCGGAGGTCGTCGAGGTGGCGCGGCCGGGGGGGCGGTACGGCCGCGGGAATGGCCAGGTCTCTGGGGCGCAACTGCTCGGAAGGCTCCATAACCACCTCTCGGTCCCCGCCCGGGCCACACCGGCTGGTTCCCCGTCAGGGCACCGGCCAGCGTAGCCACGCTCGCCACCGAGGGTGAGCGGCCCCCCGGGCCCTACGCCCGGCGGCGGCGCTCCATCAGGTAGACGATGCCCGCCGCCGCGGCCACCTGCAGGATCAGGGTGATCCCGGCCTCGGCTCCCAGAAGAGATGCCACCAGACCCCCGACGAAGGCGCCTCCGATACCCACCAGGATCGTCATGCCGATGGTCATGGGGTTGGGGCCGGGAAGAGCCAGCCGGCCCAGCGCGCCCACGACCAGCCCGACGATGACCGTGGAGATGAGGACAGATATGAATCCCATCCGGCCAGTCTTGCCCTATGGGGCGGTGGTTGTCGTCGCCGACCGGGCATCGGCATCGGAGCGGGCGCGGTCGAGCACACCCTGGACGGCCTCGGCCGTGCCCGGTGGGGGGCTCGAGGCCAGGAAGGTCTCGAACTCGACGACGGCCGCCGCCGGGTCGTCGCGGTCCTGGTAGAGCAGCATGCCGTAGAAGAAGCGCACGTCCGGGTAGCGGGGGTCGATGGCCATCGCCCGTTCGAAGGACGCCTGGGCCTCGTCGGCCAGGCCCGCCAGCTTGAGCAGCCAGCCCCGGTAGGTGAGGGCCTCGACGTTGGCCGGGTCCTCCTCGAGGACCGAGTCGTAGAGCTTGAGGGCCTCCAGGGCCTCGCCTCGGGCCTCCAGCTCGTGGGCCAGGGCCAGCTTCTGGGCGGGCGTCTCAGGCAGGGACCCGGTGATGGGTGCACCGGGCTGGCGGTCGGCAGCCACCATGAAGACGCTGGCCCCGGCCACCAGTACGAAGGCCGCGATCAGCCCCAGGGCCAACGCCCGGCGGGAGGTCGAGTGGCGGGTGGCGCCCCGAACGGGCCGGTCGTCGGGCCGGTCGCCGTGGGCCTCGAGGGCGCGCAGCACCTCGGCGGCCCGGGAGGTGTAGTCGTCGCGCAGGGACTGGTAGTCGGCCTCGTCGATCTCGCCCGCTTGGCGCTCGCGGTCGAGGTCACGCAACGACTCCAGCAGGAACTGGCGCTCCTCCTCCAGGTCGGACCGGTCGCTCACTGGTCCAACGCCCGCTCGACGAGCGCCCGGTCGGAGTCGCTGACCCGGCGGTGCCCCGGCCGCCACCGCTTGAAGGCGACCACCAGGCCAGCCGCGGCGGCCCCCAGCGAGACGACGGGCAGGGCCCACACCAGGGCGCTCACCCCCCGCTTGGGGGGGTCGAGCAGGATGTCGGTGCCGAACCGGTCGACGAACCACTGCTTGACCTCGGCGTCGGAGAGTCCCTCACCCACCAGGCGCAGGATCTCGTCTCGGCCCTGGCGGGCGGCCGGGGCATCGGAGTCCGCTATCGACTGGCTGCGGCAGGTCGGGCAACGGACAACCTCGGAGATGCTCTGGGCCCGCTCGGCGTCGGTCGGGGGCGCCGAACCTCCCTGGCTGCCCACGGCCAGAGCGACGACCAGCACCATGGCCATGGCCCCCCACGACAGGCCCAACGCCCGGCGCCGTCCGACGCTCACCGCGGCACCGCCGCCGGCCGCCCCGGCCCCGCGGGTTCGGCCCCCGGCTGGGCTTCGGGCTCGCCCCCGGCCGCTGGGCCGGCTGTGGCCGTCGCGGGCTCGACCGTGCCCGCCGCCAGGGCGGGTTCGGGGTCGACCTCGGTCGGGCCTTCGGCCACCTCCAGGCGCCGGCGGCGGCCCGCGGGCCAGGCCGCCAGCAGGGTGCCCAGGGCCATGATCCCCCCGCCGATCCACAGCCACACGACCAGGGGCTGCACCCTCACGCCGATCACGGCCGGGCTCGCGGGGTCGTCGGGGGCAGCCACCAGGGTGAGGTAGACGTCCTCGCGCAGGCCATTGCGCACCGACGGGGTACCGATGGCCTGGGTGGCGAACGGGTACTGGTTGAGGCTGGGGGCGTAGACCTTGCCCCCGTCGATCTGGACACGGGCCTGGGTGCTGGTGTGGTTGGCCCGCTCGACGGTCTGCAGGCCCAGGTAGGTCAGGGTGTAACCCGACAGCGTGGCCGACTGGCCGGGGGCCAGCCGGAACTGGCGGCTCTCGCCGTAGGACGAGCTGGCCGCGAAGGCGATGCCTATGACCACCACCCCCAGGTGGACGATCATGCCCCCGTTGGTGCGGCCGATGAAGGCCCGGCCCAGCCGCGTCCCCTGGCGGCGGGCGGCCCGCACGGCCAGACCGAGCTGGCGCACGGCCGTCGTGCCCGCGAAAGTCCCCAGGCCGAAGGCGGCCAGGGGGCCCAGGCCCCTCACCCCGGCGGCCACGCACACGACCACGACGGCCGTCGCCGTCCACGCGGGCGCCACCAGGCGGTGGTGCAGCACCTCCCCCGAGGCCTTGCGCCACGGGAGCACGGGGGCCACCGCCATCAGGAACAGCAGGGTGAGCCCTATGGGGGCGGTCATGCGGTTGAAGTAAGGCGAGCCCACCGACAGCAGTTCACCGTTGACGGCCTCGGCCAGCAGCGGGAAGACCGTCCCCAGCAGCACGACGAACGTGAACGCCGCGAAGCCGAGGTTGTTGGCCAAGAAGGCGCCCTCGCGGGAGATGGGCGAGTCGATGGCCCCGGGCGAGCGCAGGCGGTCGCCCCGCCAGCCGATGAGCCCGATCGACACGGCCACGACCACCCCGAAGAAGGCCAGGATCCACGGCCCGATGGGTGACTCGGTGAAGGCGTGGACCGACTCGAGGACCCCCGAACGGGTGAGGAACGTGCCCAGGATCGTGAGCGAGAAGGTGGCCACCAGCAACGACAGGTTCCAGACCCGCAACATGCCCCGCCGTTCCTGGACCATCACCGAGTGCAGGTAGGCGGTGGCCGTCAGCCACGGGAGCAGGGAAGCGTTCTCGACCGGGTCCCACGCCCAGTAGCCGCCCCACCCCAGCACCTCGTAGGACCACCACGCGCCCAGGATGATGCCGGCCGTGAGAAAGCCCCAGGCGAACAGCGTCCAGCGCCGGGCCTCGACCAGCCAGCCCTCACCCATGCGGCCCGTGGCCAGGGCGGCCAGGGCCAAGGCGAAGGGCACGGTGAAACCCACGTAACCCAGGTAGAGCATGGGCGGGTGGAAGGCGACCAGGGGGTGGTTCTGCAACAGGGGGTTGGGACCGGGGCCGTCGAGGGGCACCTCGCCGGCCACCACCTGGAAGGGGTTGGCGGGGCCGGCCATGAGGGCGAAGAAGAAGACGGCCACGGCCAGGCCGAACAGCGTGGCCCAGGCCACCATGGGGTCGGCTGCCCGGTCGCGGAAGCGGTGGGCCATGACCGCCAGGTAACCGGCCAGCACCAACCCCCACAGCAGGATCGAACCCTCGAGGGCCGACCACATGGTGGTGACCTGGTAGAGCAGCGGGGTGGCCCGGCTGCCGTTGTCGGCCACGTACTGCAGGGAGAAGTCGTGGGTGAGCAGGGCGTACTGCATGGCCAAGGTGGCCAGAACGGCCCCGGCCAGCACCATCCACACGTAGCGCTGCGCCCCCCGCAGCAGGCGGGCGTCGTTGCGGCGCAGGCCGATGGCCAGCGTCACCATGCCCAGCACCGACGAGGCCAGGGCCAGGGCCACGGCCCCCGCCCCGGCGACGGCGCTCACCGGTCGGGGAAGGGGACCGAGGAGGAGGTCACCCGGGCCGGGTTGTCGGCCACATAGGTCTCGGTGTGCTTGACCAGGATCCGGTCGCTGGCGAAGTGCTCACCTTGAAAGCGGCCTTCGAGCACGACGGGGATGCCCGGCTGGAACAGCTCGGGCGGGTCACCCTGGTGGACGATGGGCACCGTCACGTCGTTGGCCGTCACGTCGAACAGCACCTGGTTGCCCCGGGTGTCCACGCTCCCGGCCACCACCGTGCCCTGGAGGCGGAAGCGCCGCTCACCCAGGCTGTCGCGCTGGGCCACGGCCTCGTCGGCCGTGCGGAAGTACAACGTGGCGTTGCCCAGTCCCTGCACGAGCAGGAACCCCAGGGCCACGGCCACCACCGCGCCGGCCAGCCACAGCCTCTTGGTGCTGCGGGCCGCCGCGCTCACCGGGGCGGGCTCCCGGACCGGTCCCCGCCCGTGGTGTAGCGCCGGGCGCGCCGGGTCTTGGCGATCACCCAGGCGGCGTAAGCCCCCAGGGTGCCGGCCGTGACGATGTAACCGGCGTAGACGTAAGCCGCGTGGGTCACTGGTTGGGCCCTCCTCCCGGGCCGGTCATGACGACCGCTCCCCCACGGGCGCGTCCAGCTGGCTGGCACCCAGGTCGCCGGCTCCCGGTCCGGCGTCGGCCGCGTTGGCCTCGGCCCGCCGTTCGGCCAGGGCCTCGTCGAGCTGGGCCGATTCCACCTGTTCCTCGGTGGAGGCCAGCCGGAACCGATGGACCAGCAGCCAACCGTAGAGGAGCGTGAAGGCCAGCACGGCCAGCAGCAGGGTGGCCAGCATCGAACCCTGGATCTGGGGGTCGCCCAGGCGGCGCTGGTCGAGGATCGAAGCCGGCTGGTGGAGAGTGCGCCACCACTCGACCGACTGGTGGACCAGGGGGACGTTGAGAAAGGCGGCCAAGGCCACGATGGCCGCTCGGCGGCTGCGCACCAGGGGGTCGCCGGGGATGCGCCTGACGGCCAGGTAACCGAGGTAGGTCACGAACAGGACAGCCGTGCTGGTGAGGCGGGCGTCCCACGTCCACCACACGCCCCAGGTGGTGCGGCCCCAGATCGAGCCCGTGACCAGCGTCAGGCCGATGAAGACGAGGCCGATCTCGGCCGAGGCGCCGGCCAGCGTGTCCCAGAAAGGCCGGCGGGTGCGCTTCCACAGGTAGAGGGCGCTGGCCACGGTGGTGACCCCGAACGAGAGGTACATGGCCAGCCAGGCCGTGGGCACGTGGATGTAGAGCAGGCGCACGGCGTCGCGCTGCACGACATCGGGCGGTGTGACCACCAGGCCCAGAACGGCGACCAGGGCCAGCATGACGCCGGCCATCCATCCGAGGGCACGGGTACCGACGGTGCTCAAGATTCCTCCAGGAGAGGGCCGAAGGCGACGACGCCGAAGGCCACGTAAGCCGCCGTGAAGACCGCCAGGAGCCTGACCCACGGCCACCCGTCGGCCGTCGTGACGTCGAGAGCAGCCTCCGAGGCCCGGGCTGCCGCCAGCAGGACGGGCGCGAGCACGGGCAGCAACAGCAGAGGCAACAGTGTCTCACGGACCCGCAGGCCGGCAGCCACCGCCCCGTAGATCGTGCCCGCGGCGGCGATGCCACCCGTGGCCAGCAGGCAGGTGACCACCAGCAGGCCGGCCCCCCGTAGGGACACGTCGTAGAGCACGACCGCCCCCACGGCCAGGACGACCTCCAGGGCCAGGAGCTGCACGGCCACCGCCCCCGCCTTGCCCAGGAAGATCCCGGCCCCGTCGAGGCCGGACAGGCGCAGGGCGTCGCGGGCGTCGTCTCCGGCTTCGATGGCGAACGAGCGGGCGATGGCGAGCAGCCCCGAGAAGAGCACCGTCACCCAGAACAGCCCGGCCGCCACCCCCGACAGCAGGCCCCGGTCGGCGTCGAGGGCAAAGGCGAACATCACCAGGACGAGGAACGAGAACGGCAGCACCTGGTTGGTGGCCACCTTCGACTTCATCTCGATCCGCAGGTCCTTGCCTGCGACCAACAAGGCGTCACGGAACATTGGCGGCCTCCTGATCGGGGGCGGCGGGGGCGGCCGCAGCCGGCGGGAGCAGGCCGGCGTTGACCCGGCCACCCACGACCGTCACCCGGCGGTGGGCCAGGGCGGTGGCCCGGTCGAGCTCGTGGGACGCCATCAGCACCGTCGAGCCCGCCTCGGCCGCCTCGCGGACCAGGCCGTCGAGCAGTTCACGGCCGGCGGCGTCGAGGCCGGCGTGGGGTTCGTCGAGCAGCCACAGCTCGGGGCGCCGGGCCAGCACGGCGGCCACGGCCACCCGCCGGCGCTGGCCGGCCGACAGCTTGGAGACGGGCAGGTCACGGAGCCGGCCAGCCAGCCCGAGGCGCTCCATGGCCACAGCGGCGTCGTCCACCGTGGCCCCCGCGGCCCGGGCCGAGAAGCGCAGGTTGTCCTCCACGGTGAGCTCGTCGTAGAGGAAGGTGGCGTGGCCCAGCAGGCCGACGCGGCGGCGGACGGCCCGGCGGTCGCTGCGCAGGTCGTGGCCCAGCACCTCGGCCTCGCCCGAGGAGATCCCGACCAGGCCGGCACACGCCCGCAGCAGGGTGGACTTGCCCGCGCCGTTCGGGCCCTGGAGCAGCACGATCTCCCCGGCAGCCACGTCGAGGTCGACGCCGGCGAGGGCGGGGAACCGGCCGAGAAGGGAAACCGCAGCACGGAAACGGACGACGAGGGGTGGCATTGCGGACCTGCTCCAAGCTACCGGGGCACCCGCATTACGGTCCAAGCGCGCGCCAACCAGCCAATCGCGATCCCCTAGCCTTCGGGGTCGGGATGGGCGTGCGCAAGGTGATCCGGGGCTTCGGCAAGGCGCTGATCTGCGTCGGGATCCTGCTCTTCCTGTTCGTCGGGTACCAGCTCTGGGGCACCGGGGTGGCCGAGGCCCGGGGCCAGCGGGAGCTGGAGAAGCGCTTCCAGGAGCGCCTGCTGACGTCGGTGCCGACCATCCCCCCACCCAGCGGGGGCCCGGCCACCACGACCACCCTGCCCCCCATCAGCCTCGGGGACTCGGTCGCGCAGATCGAGATCCCCAAGATCGACGTCAAGAAGTACGTGGTCGAAGGGGTGGGGGTCGAGGACCTCAAGGCCGGCCCCGGGCACTACCCGGGCACCCCCATGCCGGGCGAGCCCGGCAACTCGGCCATCGCCGGCCACCGCACGACCTACGGGGCACCGTTCTACCGGGTGGACGAGCTCGAACCGGGCGACCCCATCTTCGTGACCACGGCCGCCGGCCGCTTCCAGTACGACGTCAAGGAGTGGATCATCGTCGACCCCGAGGAGGGTGTGTGGGTGCTCGACGACACCCCCGATGACCGCCTCACGCTCACCACCTGCCATCCCCGCTTCAGCGCCGCCCAGCGCCTCATCGTGATCGCCTCGCTCGTCACGGCCCCCGTCGAAGCCGCCCCCCGGGCGCCGCCGGCGGCCGTCCCCGACGACGCCGTGCCCGTGCGGGCCGACCTGGGCGGAGGCCTCTCGGGCGCGGCCGTCAGCCGTACCCCGGCCGTCATGTGGGGCGCATTCGCGGCCGCCATCTGGCTGGGCGGCTGGCTCCTGGGCCGGTCCTGGCGCCGCTGGCCGGCCTACGCCCTCACCGCCGTCCCCTTCCTGGTCGTGCTGTTCGTCTTCTACGAGAACGTCGCCCGCCTCCTCCCTGCCAACGTCTAACCGGGCGGAACCGCGTCCGATGCATTGTTCGACGCGCGCTTTGACTGCGGGTGGAGCCGGCGGTGTTGTAGTAGACTACAACCGTGTTGACGGTTCCTGAGGCTGCCAAGAGAGTTGGACGGAACCCCGAGACGATCCGCCGCTGGATCCGGGAGGGCAGGCTGCCGGCTGAACGCGTCGGAACTCAGCACTTGGTCGACGAGCGGGCGCTCGAGGAGGTCGTTGCCACTCCGGAGCTCATTCCATCCGGACATGACGTCACGACAGTCACGGGCGAGCCGATGCCCAACTTCCTGGCCGCATTGCACCGGTCTCGTTCTGGCCGGTGACGCTGGTCATCGACGCCAGCGCCGCGCTTTACCTCCTTGCGTCAGAACGGGGCATTGAGCCGTTCGCCAAGTTCGAACTGGTATCGCCCGCGCTTCTCTGGTCCGAGGTCACGTCGGTGTTGAACGAAATGAGGTGGCGAGGCGACCTGACCCCTGCCCTCGCGCAGACGGCGTTCGATCGGCTGCTGGCTTCGCCCATCCGCCGGCGGGCGGACGAGGGCCTGTACCGGGATGCCCGTGACGTAGCGAGGTTGCTTGGCTGGGCGAAGACCTACGACGCCGAGTACGTGGCTCTGGCCCGCGCCCTGGGAATCGACCTCATGTCCAGAGACGAGCGCCTGCGCCGTGGCGCCTCCCGGTTGATCACGGTGGTCACACCCGACGAGCTCGTCCCACCGGAGCATTCGACAGGGTCGGAATGAGCCGCACTATCCCAGTGAACCGAGCGGGAGCCGCACCCAGTCGGGCCCGGACTGGCGATGGGGAGCCCCTCAACCCCGGCAGTGGGCCACGCCCAGACGTGCCAGTGCGGTCGTGGCGCCACACTGGTGGGGGGTCGAGGAGATGGCCGGGGCGCCCGGGGTGGGGGGCCAGGAACGCCCCGGCGTCTCCTTCTCGGGCAGTTCTACAACGGTTGGTCCCGCCGGGGAACCGTGGTGGCCGGCCTCTTGGCGCGGGGGTGCCAGCACCACCGCTTACCGTTGGTGGCGTAAGTGCTCGGCCAGGGCCAGGTCGGGAGGCGGGCCGTCGGGGCCGCCGACGGCGTCGAGCACGGCCAGCAGCTCGGCGGTGGCGGCCACGTCGTGCACCCGCAGGACCTGGCCGGGGACCCAGCGCAGGGCGGCCACTGCGCCCAGCGTGCCTGGGCCTCGCTCGGCCGGGGGGCGGCCGGTGAGGGCACCCACGAAGTCCTTGCGGCTCAGGGCGAGCAGCACGGGCCGGCCCAGGGCGACCACCGGGCCGAGGTCCCGCAGCAGGGCGACGGTCTGGGCCGGGGTCTTGGTGAAGTCCACCCCCGGGTCGACCACCACCGACCGGGGGCCCACCCCGTCGGCCAGTGCCGCCTCGACCCGCTCGGCCAGGAAGGCGGCCACCTCGGCGGCCACCGAGGAGTAGAGCGACGGGTCCTGAAGGCGCGTGAGGGGCGGAGCGGCGGTGTGCATGACGACCAAGCCGGCGCCGTAGGCTGCGCACATCCGGGCGACAGCCCGGTCCCGGAGGCCGGATACATCGTTGACCAAGTGCGCCCCCGCGGCCAGAGCCGCTTCTACGACCGCCGGCTTGTACGCGTCCACCGACACGGCCGTCCCCGGGCACCGGGCCACGATGGCCTCCACGGCGGGCGCCACCAGCGCGGCCTCGGTGCCGGCGTCCACCGGTCCCCGCCCGGTGATGGCCGACTGGGCGCCCACATCGACGATGGCTGCCCCCTCGGCCACCAGGGCGCAGGCCCGTTCGACCACCGACTCGGGGGTGCGGGGGCCGGGGTCTGAGAACGAGTCGGGGTTGGCGTTGACCACACCCATCAGGAGCGGGCGCGACAGGCTCAGGTCGAGGTCACGCAGGGTCAGCACCGGGGCCGAATGGTAACGGGCGGCCCAGCCGACCCGGTGCGGGCCCAGCGCGCCCGTATGGCCAAGGCGGCGGCCACCGGCAAGCGGGTCGGCTATGGCTTGTTCGGCGTGGCCGTCGTCGCCTTCTTCGTGGCGCTGGCGGGCGGGTTCCCGAGCGGGCTGGTGACGACCGTGGTGGCTGCCTTGGCCGTGGGGTCGGCCGTGCTGGCCCCTTCGATCGTGATCGGCTACGGCGTGCGGGCCGCCGAACGGGAGGACCCACGGCGGCCCGGGCTAGCTGACCAGGGCTAGCGGATCGGCTTCACGTTGGTGGCCATCAGGCCCTTGGGCCCATTCTGGACCTCGAACTCGACCGGCTGGCCCTCCTCGAGGGTGCGGTAGCCGGTCATCTCGATCGCAGAGTGGTGGACGAAGACGTCGCCACCACCGTCAGGCTGGGCGATGAACCCGAAGCCCTTCTCTGCGTTGAACCACTTGACAGTACCCGTCACGGTCGTCGCCACGTCGGCGATCCCCCTTCGTCAGGACCTTCCACCAACCCCACGGGGGACGCGCCCGGTCAGACCGGCTGGGCCCCCATGAGGGGGCCGACACTAGCACGCACCCCTACTCGCTCCGGTGGGCGCGCGGCCCTTCGGCAGTGTCCTCCACGGCCCACCCAAGGGCGCCCAGGCGGGCCCGGAGGGCATCGGCCGCCGCGAAGTCCCGGGCCTGGCGGGCCTGCTCGCGCTGGTTAACCAGCGCCTCGATCTCGGGTGGTACGTCGGCCGTCGCGGCCATGGGCAGGCCGACGGCCCGCGCCATCTCGTCGACCGCCGCGGCCAGGGCCGACGCGCTAGCAGGGGCACCGGCGTCGATGGCCCGGTTGGCGGCCCGCACGGTGTCGAACAGGACGGCCACCGCCCCCGGCGTGTCGAGATCGTCGTCCATGCGGGCCCGGAACCGGTCGAGGGCGTCGCGGTCGGGGGCCGCCCCCGGCAGCCCGGCGGTGCGGCGGGCGAAGTCGTCGAGGCCGCCCAGGGTGTTGGCCGCCTGGGTGACGACCTGGGGGGTCACCTCCACGGGCGCCCGCCAGTGCGACTGGAGCACGACTAGCCGGTAGGCCCGGGGGTCGGCGGCCTCGATCAGGCCCCCCAGGGTCGAGATGTTGCCCAGCGACTTGCTCATCTTCTCGCCCCCGGGGTCGACCACGAACCCGTTGTGCGCCCACCGGCGGGCGAACGGCCGCCCCGCGGCCAGGGCCTGTGCCCGCTCGTTCTCGTGGTGGGGAAAAGCCAGGTCTTGGCCGCCGCCGTGGATGTCGAACCCCTCGCCCAGCAGGTCGAGGGACATGACCACGCACTCGGTGTGCCAGCCCGGGCGGCCCGGGCCCCACGGCGACGGCCACGTCGGCTCGCCCGGCTTGGCCAGCTTCCAGAGGGCGAAGTCGAGGGGCGAGCGCTTGTGCTCGCCCACCTCGACCCGAGCCCCCGAGCGCAGGCTGTCGAGGGGCTGGCGGGCCAGCAGCCCGTAGCCCGGCACCCGGTCGACCTCCAGGTAGACCCCGTCGGCGGTGGTGTAGGCCGACCCGGAGCGCACCAGGGCGTCGACCAGGTCGACCATGTGGTCGACGTAGGCGGTGGCGTGGGGGTCGTCGTCGGGGCGGCGCACACCCAGGCGGTCCATGGCGTCGTACCAGACCGCCTCGTACTGCACGGCCACGTCCTCGGACGTGCGCCCCTCTTCGTTGGCCCGGCGGATGATCTTGTCGTCGACGTCGGTGATGTTGGACACGTAGTGGACGTCGAGGCCGGTCCACTCCAGGTAGCGGCGCAGCACGTCGAAGACCAGGCTGAAGCGCCCGTGGCCCAGGTGGGGCTCGCCGTAGACGGTCGGCCCGCACACGTACATCGACACCCGGCCCCGGTCGCGGGGCTCGATCTCGGCCACCCGGCCCAGAGCGGTGTCGTGCAAGCGCACCATCGCCGGTCACCGTACCGGCCCCCTCCCCGCTCCCGGAGCGAATAAGGGCCCTCGGCGCGCCAGGAACATCGTTTACGGTGGGCGGCCATGGCACGCGAGGTCCCGGAGAAACCCAGCCTGGAAGGGCTCGAGGTCAAGTGGGGGGAGCGGTGGGAGGCCGCCGGCACCTTCCGCTTCGACCGCAACGCCACCCGGGCCGAGGTGTACTCCATCGACACCCCGCCGCCCACCGTGAGCGGGTCGCTGCACGTGGGCCACGTCTTCTCCTACACCCACACCGACACCATCGCCCGCTTCCAGCGCATGCGGGGCCGGGAGGTCTTCTACCCCATGGGGTGGGACGACAACGGCCTGCCCACCGAGCGCCGGGTGCAGAACTACTTCGGCGTGCGCTGCGACCCCAGCCTGGCCTACGACCCCGGGTTCGAGCCCCCGGCCGAGCCGCCCGAGCGGCCGGTGGCCGTCTCCCGCCCCAACTTCATCGAGCTGTGCGAGCGCCTGACGGCCACCGACGAGCAGGCCTTCGAGGAGCTGTGGCGCCGGCTGGGCCTGTCGGTCGACTGGTCGATGACCTACACGTCGATCGGCGAGCGGGCCCAGAGGGTGTCCCAGCGGGGCTTCCTGCGCCTGCTGGCCCAGGGCCGGGCCTACCAGGCCCTGGCCCCCACCCTGTGGGACGTCGACTTCCAGACGGCCGTGGCCCAGGCCGAGCTGGAGGACCGCGAGCAGCAGAGCGCCTACCACCGCCTGCGCTTCGGGGGCCCGGGCGGTGAGGACCTGCTGATCGACACCACCCGGCCCGAGCTGGTGGCCGCCTGCGTCGCCCTGGTGGCCCACCCCGACGACCCCCGCTACGCGCCCCTGTTCGGCCAGGAGGCGACCACGCCGGTCTTCGGGGTCAAGGTCCCCATCAAGGCCCACCCCCTGGCCGAACCCGACAAGGGCACGGGAATCGCCATGATCTGCACTTTCGGCGACACCACCGACGTGGTGTGGTGGCGCGAGCTCGGCCTGCCCACCCGGGCCATCGTCGGCCGCGACGGCCGGGTCGTCGATGCGCCGCCCGAAGGGGTAGCCCCGGGGCCGGCCTGGGACCGGATATCGGGGCGCAACCTGCGCCAGGCCCGGGCGGCCATGGTCGAGATGGCGGGCGGATCAGGCGACCTGGTGGGCGAGCCCCGGCCCATCACCCACGCCGTCAAGTTCTTCGAGAAGGGCAGCCGCCCGCTGGAGATCGTCACCAGCCGCCAGTGGTTCTTCTCGGTCATGGACGCCCGCGAGGACCTGCTGGCCCGGGGCCGCGAGCTGGCCTGGTACCCGCCTTACATGCGGGCCCGGTTCGAGTCGTGGGTCAACGGCCTCAACGGCGACTGGGTGGTCAGCCGCCAGCGCTTCTTCGGCGTGCCCTTCCCCGTCTGGTACCGCGTCGGCGACGACGGCGAGGTCGACTACGATCACCCCCTGCTGGCGGGCGAGGACCGCCTGCCCGTCGACCCGTCGACCGACGTGCCCGATGGCTTCACCGAGGACCAGCGCGACCAGCCCGGCGGGTTCACCGGTGACCCCGACGTGATGGACACGTGGGCCACCTCGTCGCTCACCCCCCAGGTGGCGGGGGCCTGGGAGGACGACCCCGACCTGTTCGCCCGGGTGTTCCCCATGGACCTGCGGCCCCAGGCCCACGAGATCATCCGCACCTGGTTGTTCACGACGGTGGTGCGCTCCCACTACGAGCACGGCTCGCTCCCGTGGCGCAACGCCGCCATCTCGGGCTGGGTGCTCGACCCCGACCGCAAGAAGATGTCCAAGTCGAAGGGCAACGTGCTCACGCCCCTGGGCCTGCTCGACCAGTACGGCTCAGACGCCGTGCGCTACTGGGCGGCCAGCGGCCGGCCCGGGGTCGACACCGCCTTCGACGAGGGCCAGATGAAGGTCGGCCGGCGCCTGGCCATCAAGGTGCTCAACGCCTCCCGGTTCGTGCTGTCGTTCCCCGGCGGGGACGGGACCGGGGAGGTGACCGAGGCCCTCGACCTCTCGTTCCTGGCCAAGGTGGCGGCGCTCGTCGAGGAGGCCACGGTCGCCTTCGAGGGTTACGACTACGCCCGCGCCCTGGAGCGCACCGAGGCCCTGTTCTGGGAGTTCTGCGACGACTACGTCGAGCTCGTCAAGGCCCGGGCCTACGGTTCGGCGGGCGAGGCGGCCGCCGCGTCGGCCGGTCTGGCCCTGTCGGGTGCCCTGTCGGCCTTCCTGCGCCTGTTCGCCCCGTTCCTGCCGTTCGTGACCGAGGAGGTCTGGTCGTGGTGGCAGGACGGCTCGGTCCACCGCGCCCCGTGGCCGTCGGCCGCCGAGCTGGGGGCGGTCGGCGAACCGGCCCTGTTCGAGACAGCCGCGGCCGTGCTGGCCGAGGTCCGCAAGGCCAAGACGGCGGCCAAGGCCTCCATGCGGGCCGACGTGTCCCGGGTCGTGGTCACCGCCCCCCCGGCCACTCTGGCCGCCCTGGCGCAGGTGGCCGCCGACGTGCGCGAGGCCGGCCGGGTGGCGGTCCTCGAAACCGTCGAGTCGGCCGGCGAGGCGCTGGCCGTCGAGGTCACCCTGGCGTAGGGCTGGGGAGGACCGCCGGGCCCGCCGAGCCTCCCTCGAACCTCAATAGCGCAGGTGGACGGCGGGGAGCCGGCAGGTAGTGGGGCTCGCTTACGACGGTCGATGCTTGCTTGGCCCGCATAGCGGAGCTGCAGGCCTTGGTCGCCTCCCAGGCGAAGGGCTCGGGTTCTGGCCCCGGTACTGCATGACGCCGTCCACCGCCGTCCGGTAACAGGGCCTGCGAGGGTTGGCCGGTCCGTAGACTCGGGGGGTGCGCCGCGCCGAGCAGCTGGAAATGCCCCCCGGCCTGACCCTCGACACGCTTCGGCGGCGTCTCCGGGGAGCGGGGGCGGTGTTCGCCTTCGTCCACGGGAGCCGGGTTGCGGGCACGGCCCGGGCCGGTTCCGACCTCGACGTCGCCGCCTGGTTCGGGCGCCCGGTGCCGTCCTGGGACGTCGAGCTGGGCCCGGCGGTCGACCTGCTGGTCCTGGACACGGCGGGGCTCGAACTGGCCGGTCGGGTGGCCCAGCGCGGTGTGCTGGTCCTCGACGACGACCCCCCGCTGCGGGTCGGGTGGCAGGCCGACCGCACCAAGCGCTACCTCGACGAGGAGGACCGCCGGGCCCGGCTGGTGGCCACCGTCCTGGGGACCGGGACCAGCCCCGCCCACGATGGTTGACCCCGACCGCCTGGCCCGGCTCCTGCAGCGCCTCGGGGAGCAGGTCTCGATCCTGGGCGACCGGGCGGCTGAGGACCGCTCCACGCTGCGCGCCGACGAGGCCCGCCTGTCGGGCACGAAGTACCGGTTCGTGACGGCCGTCGAGGCCGTCTTGGACATCGCCCACCACCTGCTCGCCTCCGAGCTGTGGGGCCCGGCCGAGCAGTCGGCCGACGCCGTGCGCCTGCTGGCCCGGCACGGCGTCATCGACCACGAGCTCGGGGAACGCCTGGCGAGGGCCACCGGCTTTCGCAACGTGCTCGTGCGTGGCTACGCGGCCGTCGACGACGATGTCGTGCTGGCGCGCCTCGACCAGCTCGACGACCTTCGGGCCTTCGCCGACCAGGTGAGGGCGTGGGCGGCCCGATCGCCGGGGTCGCGGAAGCGGTCGCCCAGTGCCACCTGCTGACGGTCGTCAGAGAGCCGCGGGTTTCGGACCGTCCGCCGGGCAATATCGGGCCGGTATTGTTGGCCGAGGTGCTGCCCTGTGCCGCCGCCCATCGGGCACGGTCCGAGGGTCGGGAACCGACAGGGGCGGCCCGGTAGTTCGTGCTGGGGGCACGTCGACGGTTTCCGAGGAGGGTTGATGGCCACCGCCAGTACCCAGACGACCGCCGCCGCCCGGGCGGTCGAGCTGGTCAAGGTCTACGGCACGGGCGACGCCCAGGTAAGAGCGCTCGACGGGGTGACGATCGAGTTCCCCCACGGCCAGTTCAGCGCCATCATGGGGCCGTCGGGCTCGGGTAAGTCGACCCTCATGCACCTGATGGCCGGCCTGGACAAGGCGACCAGCGGGCAGACCTGGATCGGCGACACCGAGGTAACCGGACTGTCCGACAAGGCGCTGACGCTGCTGCGCCGGGACCGGGTGGGCTTCGTCTTCCAGGCCTTCAACCTCGTGCCCACCCTCACGGCGGCCGAGAACATCACCCTGCCCCTCGACCTGGCCGGCCGCCGGCCCGACCAGGCGTGGCTCGACCAGGTGATCGACACCATGAGCCTGCGCTCCCGCCTGGCCCACAAGCCGACCGAGCTGTCGGGGGGCCAGCAGCAGCGGGTGGCGGCCGCCCGGGCGTTGGCGTCGCGCCCCGAGATCGTGTTCGCCGACGAGCCCACCGGCAACCTGGACTCGCGCTCGGGGGCCGAGATCCTCGGGTTCCTGCGCCGGTCGGTCGACGAGTTCGGCCAGACGATCGTGATGGTGACCCACGACCCCAACGCCGCGGCGTTCGCCGACCGGGTCGTGTTCCTCGTCGACGGCAAGATCGTGAGCGAACTGGCGGCCCCCACCCCCGACACGGTGTTCGACCGGCTGAAGTCCCTCGGGAGCTGAGGTGGTCAAGGTCACCCTCAAAGGCCTGCTGGCCCACAAGCTCCGCCTGGCCCTGACCGCTTTGTCGGTCGTGCTGGGCGTGGCCTTCGTATCGGGCACGTTCGTGCTCACCGACACCATCAATCGCACGTTCGACGACCTCTTCGGCGAGGTCTCGGCCAACATCGACGTGATCGTGCGGGCCGAGTCGGGCTTCGGGGGTGACACCGGGGTCGATGTCATCCGCGACACCATCGACGAGAGGCTGCTGGCCACCGTCGCCTCGGTGCCAGGTGTCCACCTCGTGGAGGGTTCGGTAGGTGGCTACGCCCAGATCATCAAGCCGTCAGGCGAGGTGGTGGCCACGACCGGGGCTCCCACCCTGGGGTTCAATTGGGGGACGATCGAGGAGATGTCGCCTCTCCAGCTCCGGGAAGGACGGGCTCCCGAACGCGACGGCGAGGTCGTGATCGACGTACGCACGGCCCGTAGCAATTCGCTGGCCGTGGGCCAGCAGGTGGGTGTCATCTTCCGCACAGGGACGGACCAGTTCACCGTAGTGGGCCTGACCGGGTTCGGGACGGCGGACAACCTAGCCGGGGCCACGATCGCCGCCTTCGAGCTGCGGACCGCCCAGCGGGTCTTCGGCAAGCCCGGCCGCTTCGACACCATCGACGCGGCCGGCGACGGGACGCTCACCTCCATCGAGCTGCGGGCCCGGGTGGCGGCGGCCATGCCTGCGGGCATCGAGGTCGTGACCTCCGACCAGGTCGCCGACGAGGGCGCCCGGGCCGTCAAGCAGGCCATGGGGTTCTTCGGCACGGCTCTGCTGACCTTCGCCGGGATCTCGTTGTTCGTCGGCGCCTTCATCATCTTCAACACGTTCTCGATCCTGGTGGCCCAGCGCACGCGTGAGCTGGCCTTGCTGCGGGCCTTGGGGGCCAGCCGCCGCCAGGTGCTGGGGACGGTGCTGGCCGAGGCCCTGGTCGTGGGCCTGGTGTCGTCGGCCGTGGGCCTGGGCCTGGGCGTGCTCTTCGCCCTGGGCCTTCAGGCCCTGCTGGGCGGGTTCGGGATCGACCTCCCCTCGACGACCGTGCAGTTCCTCCCTCGAACGGTCGTGGCCTCGTTCCTGGTGGGCACGGTCGTCACCCTGGCGGCCGCCGTCTCGCCCGCCCGCCGGGCCGCCCGGGTGGCACCCGTGACGGCCATGCGCGACGGCGGGGCCGGGGGCGACGGGTCGCTGCGGCGGCGGGCCGTCGCCGGGGGGACCACGGTGGCCGCCGGCTTCGCCGCCCTGTTCACCGGTCTGTTCGCCGACCTCGACAACGGGCTCCCGCTCGTGGGCCTGGGGGCGGGCCTGACCTTCATCGGGGTGGCCATGCTCAGCCCCCTGGTGGCCCGACCACTGGCCGGGGTCATCGGGGCCCCGCTGAGCCGGATGGGCCGCATGGCGGGCAAGCTGGGCCGGCAGAACTCGATGCGCAGCCCTCGCCGGACCGCGGCCGCGGCCGCCGCCCTGATGATCGGCTTGGGGCTGGTGGGCAGCGTGAGCGTGCTGTCGGCCTCTATCAAGGAGTCGAGCACCCGTATATTCGACCGTTCGCTAGCCGCCGATTTCGCCATCAACACGTCGAACTTCATGCCGTCGATCAGCCCCAAGCTGGCCGAGGACCTGGCTACCCGCGCCGAGCTGGGAGCAGTCACCGAGCTGGCCACCGGCCCGTGGGAGCTCGACGGCGCCCGCAAGGACCTGTTCGGGGCCACCGCCACCAACCTGCGCGAGACCCTGAACTTGGAGATGGTCGAGGGCGACTTCGCCAACCTGGCTCGGGGCCAGTTGCTCGTCGAGGAGTCGGCGGCCGCGGCCAACGGGTGGTCGGTGGGCGACACCGTGCCCATGACGTTCGCCCGCACCGGCACCCAGCAGGTCCAGGTGGGAGGCACCTACAGGCGTAACGAGCTGGCCGGCAGCCACCTCATCTCGCTCGAGATGTTCGACGCCAACTTCACCGACCGCCTCGACTTCGTCGTGCTGGCCACCGTCGCCCCCGGGGTGTCGGCCGGTGCCGCCCGGGCGGCTATCACCGAGGTGGCGGCCAACTACCCCAACGTCACCGTGCGAGACCAGGCCGAGGTCAAAGAGGAGAACCGCCGCCAGATCGACCAGCTCCTGGGCCTGATCACCGCTCTGCTGGCCTTGGCCATCGTCATCGCCCTGTTCGGGATCGTGAACACCCTGGCCCTGTCGGTGTTCGAGCGGACGCGCGAGCTCGGCCTGCTGCGGGCCGTGGGCATGGGCCGGCGCCAGGTCAGGTCGATGGTCAGGGTCGAGTCGATGATCACCTCGGTGATGGGCGCGATCCTCGGCTTGGGGGTGGGCGTGTTCTTCGGCTGGGCCCTCCAGCGGGCGCTGGCCGACGAGGGCATCGACGTGCTCGTCATCCCCGCCGGCCAACTGTTGTCCTACGTGGTGCTGGCCGCGCTGGCCGGGGTGCTGGCTGCCGTGTGGCCCGCCCGCCGGGCCGCCCGCCTCGACGTCCTGTCGGCCATCACCTACGAGTAACCCGCGGCGACCGTCCGAGACCGAGGCGGCGCGGACGGCCACCGGGTACGTTCGTCCCGGTGGATGCCGCCCAGCTGCGCCCGCTCTCGATCGGCGAGGTCCTCGACCTGGCCATCAAGATCTACCGCCAGCGGTTCGTACACCTCGTCAAGGCGGTGGCTGTGGTGGTCGCCCCCGTGGCGGTGGTGAGCGCCCTGGTGCAGGTCTCGACCTTCCCCGATTTCGCCGCCTTCTCGACGACCCCCGAGACGGTCCCTGAGTTCGGCATCGCCGACTTCTGGGCGTTCCTCGCCGGCATCTTGGTGGTGGCCCTGCTGGGTTTCCTGTCCTCCCAGATCGCCACCGCCGCCAGCTTCATGATCGTCAGCGGCGCCTACCTCGACCAGCGGCCCGACTGGCGGGCGTCGTTGGCCTACGCCTGGTCGCGCCTGCGCTCGCTGGCCTGGCTGGCGGTCGTCACCGGGGTGCTGTTGATGCTGGCCTTCCTCGCGCTGGTCATACCCGGCGTCTACCTTTACGGCGCCTGGGTCGTGGCCGTGCCTGTCCTCCTGCTCGAGGACCTGCGGGGCACCAAGGCGCTGAGGCGGTCCCACGAACTTGTGAAAGGACGCTGGTGGCCGACGGCCGTGGCGGTTGTCGTCTCGGTGATCCTGGCCGCCATGGTCCAGTCGGTGTTCGGCGGGGTGCTCTCGGGCGTGATCATCGCCGGCGGCGGCTCGGTGGCCGTGGCCGCCGCCCAGGCGGTGGCGACGACCGCCGGCAGCGTGCTGACGACGCCGTTCACCGCGGCCGTGATCACCGTCGTCTACTTCGACCTGCGGGTACGCAAGGAGGGGTTCGACCTCGAACTGCTGGCCCGGCGGGTCGGCGTGGAACCCCCTCCGGGCGGGTTCCCGGCCCCCTCCCCGCCTCCGGGCCCTCCCACCGTTGACGAGCCGCCTCCGTTCTGGCCGCCACCGCCGGGTTGGGGCGGGTCGGGCCGGGCGACCGGTGGGCCGTGAAATGGCGTTGAAGGCCCGGTGGTGGTGGGCCACGCTCGCCGTGCTCGCCGTCGCGGTTACCCCCATACTGGCCGGGGCCGGACCGGCGGCCGCCCAGGACGTCACTTCGGCCGAGCTGGCCGCGTTGGCCGAGCGGGCCGCGTCCGACCCCGCGGCCCTGGCCCGCCTTCGGGCCACCACCTCCGTTGACGGCCGGCCCGCCGATCTCGACCGGGCCCTGGCGGGGGCCGAGGGCGACGACCTGCGCGCTCGCCTCCGGGCCCTCGCCCGCCAGAGCACGGGCGCAGGTGCAGTCGTGGACGCCGCCGCAGCCAGCGCCGAAGCCCGCCGCACGCTGTCCCAGGACAAGTTCCAGCCGGGCACCTCGATCGCCCCCTTCCGAGGCGTGCTCCGCCGGGTCGGCGGCTGGCTGCGACCCGTCGGCGAGCCCGTGGGGCGGCTGTGGGCGCGGGTGGCCGAGAACACGGCCGCGGCCGTGGTGCTGTTCGTGGCCGTCGCGGGTGTGGCCGCACTGGCCAGCATCGGCCTGCTCCGGCGTCGGACCTCGGCCGGCGTCGAGCGGCGCGGGGCGGCCCGGGGCGGCCCCCGAGACGAGAACCCCGAGGAACTGGAGGCTCGGGCCGACGCGGCCGAACGCGCTGGTGACCTCGACCTCGCCCTGCGCCTGCGGTTCCGGGCCGGGCTGGCCCGCCTCGACCGGGCCGGCGTCGTCGAGGACCGCCCCGCCCTCACCACTGGCGAGCTGGCCCGCCTCGTCGGGTCCCCCGTGCTCGACGGCCTGACGGCCACCTTCGAGGAGGTCACCTACGGCGGTCGGCGGGCCGGGCCCGACGATCTCGGCTCCGCCCGGTCGGGATGGCCGGCGGTCGTGGCCGCCGCCACCTCACGGGCTGACCGATGAGCACAGGGCCGGAACCCGACGTCACTCCCGGGGCGGGCGGCGGGTCGGGCGGCGGGGCGGGCGGCGGGTCGGGCGGCGGGGCGGGCGCAGGCTCGGCAGGCGGCGGTCCCGGCCGCGGGTTCGGCGAGCGCTGGCGGGCCGTTCCGCCCGGTGCCCGGGTGGTGACGGTTGTCGCCGGGCTGGTACTGGCGGTCAACGTCGGGCTGGCCGGGCTGGACGCCATCACGGGGCGGGGGCCGAGCGGGCCCACCTCGTCGTCCTACGCCACCACCGGCGCCGGGCTGGCGGCCTACGCCGACCTGCTGGCCGCCTACGGCCACCCGGTGGTGCGGCTCCGGGTGCCCCTCGGCGGGGCCGACCTCGATCCGGGCTCGACACTGGTGGTGGCCGACCCGCGCGAGATGGGCCCGGCCGAAGGCCGTGCCCTGGCCCGGTTCGTGGGTGCCGGGGGCCGGCTGGTGGTGTCGGGCCCCGGCACGGCGGCCGCTCTTCGCTCGTTGGCGGGCGCCCCGGCCGCACGGCTGCAGTGGTCGCCGGCAGCCGCCGGGAGGAGCTCCGTCGTTGTCCCCGCGGGCGGCATCGAAGGCACCGGCGACGTGGTGTCCAACGGGCCGGGCACCTGGGTCTCGAGCGGGGCGTTCCTCCCCGTCGTGGCCGGCCCGGGCGGGGACCTGGCCGCCGTCCACCAGGCAAGCGGCGGCGGGACGGTGCTCGCTCTGGCCTCGACCTCGTCCCTGCAGAACCGGGTGCTGGCCGAGGCCGGCAACGCTGCCCTGGGCCTGGCCTTGGCCGGCGGCGAGGGCCGCACGGTCGTCTTCGCGGAGGAACACCACGGCTTCGGGCGGGACCAGGGCCTGGCCGCGCTACCCGGGCGGTGGCGATGGGCCCTGGGGTGGATGGCGGTGGCCGCGGCCGCCGGGCTGTGGTCCCACGGGCGGCGGCTGGGGCCGCCCGAGACCGTGACCCGCGAACTGCCGCCGCCCCGCCGGGCCTACGTGGACGCGGTGGCCGCCACGCTGGCCCGCACCCGGCGGCCGGCCGAGGCCATGCGGCCACTCCAGGAGGCTGCTCGCCGGCGGGTGGGAGCCCGAGCCGGTCTGGCCCCTGACGCACCCGAGGCCGAGGTGGTGACCGCCGCCGTCCGCCTGGGCCTCACCGAGGACGAGGCCGGCGCGCTGTCCGGCCGGCTGCGGACCGAGCCCGAGATCATGGCCGCGGCCCGCGCCCTGGCCCGCCTGGAGAGGACCGGCCGGTGAACGACGAGGGCAACCAGCCGGACCGGGGTGGCGGCGAACTGCAGGGCCTGCTGGCCGCGGTCAGGGCCGAGGTCTCCAAGGTGGTGGTGGGCCAGCACGAGGCCCTGGAGGTGATGCTGGCGGCCATGGCCGTCGAAGGCCATGTGCTGCTCGAAGGGGTCCCGGGGGTGGCCAAGACCCTGCTGGCCAACGCCGTGTCCCGTGCCCTCGGGCTGGAGTTCCGGAGGCTCCAGTTCACCCCCGACATGCTGCCGTCGGACATCACCGGCACGATGACCCTGCGGGGCGGCGAACTGGTCTTCCGGCCCGGCCCGGTGTTCACCAACGTCCTGCTGGCCGACGAGGTCAACCGCACCCCGCCCAAGACCCAGGCCGCCCTGTTGGAAGCCATGCAGGAGCGCCAGGTGAGCGTCGAGGGCAGCGCCCGGCCCCTTCCCAGCCCGTTCCTCGTCGTCGCCACCCAGAACCCCATCGAGTACGAGGGCACCTACCCGCTCCCCGAGGCTCAGCTCGACCGGTTCCTGGTCAAGGTCGACGTCGGCTACCCGGACGAGGCGTCCGAGGTGGCCATGCTGGGCCTGGCCCGCCGGGGGGTCTCCCCCGCCACCCTCGACGACGTGCGGGCGGTGGCCGGGCCCGCAGAGTTGGCGGCCGCCCGGGCCGAGGCGGGCTCGACGATCGTCAGCGAGGAGGTGGCGGCCTATGTGGCCGCCCTGGTCCGGCGCACCCGCAGCCTGCCCAGCGTCGCCCTGGGGGCCAGCCCACGGGCCGCCGTCCACCTGCTGGCCGCGTCGCAGGCCGCCGCCCGGCTGGCGGGCCGGGCGTTCGTGACGCCCGACGACGTCGTGCGTATGGCCCGCCCGGTCCTGCGCCACCGCCTCCTGCTGCGGCCCGAGGCCGAGCTCGAGCGCTACCGGCCCGACGACGCGGTGGCGTCGGCGGTGGCCTCGGTACCGGTCCCCAAGTGAGCCCCACCCGGCGGGTGGTGGTCGTATTGGTGGGTCTGGCCGTGGCCGCCCTCGTCGTGCCGCCGGGGCTGGTGGCTGTCGCCGTCGTGGCCCTGGTCAGCGCCACCGCGGTGGACGCCTCGGTGGCCCGGCGCCGACCGGCCATCGCCGTGGACGTGCCGGCCGTGCTGGCCCGGGGCGTGCCCGCGCCTTTGGCGGTGACTGCGTCCGCTCCCCCGGGGACGGCCGTCACCCTCGAGGTGCGCCAACCCCTGACTCCCGACCTGGCGGTGGCCCCGGCCCTGGGCATCGGCCGCATCGAGGGCACCGTGACGGGCCTGCGCCGCGGCCGTCACCGCCTCCCGGGCCCGGCCGCCCGGGCCACAGGCCCGCTCGGGCTGGGGCGGTGGGACCACCGCCACCCGGCAGCCACCGAGGTCGCGGTCTACCCCGACCTGCCGGCCGCCCGGAAGCTGGCCATCTCTGTGCGCCAGGGACGCTTCGCCGACCAGGGCCGGCTGACCCGCGGCCCGCTCGGGCTGGGGACCGACTTCGAGTCGGTCCGGGAATACTCCCCCGACGACGACATCCGCCAGGTCAACTGGCGGGCCACGGCTCGGCTGGCCCGGCCCATGAGCAACCAGTACCGCGTCGACCAGGACCGCGACGTGGTCTGTGTGGTCGACACCGGCAGGCTGATGGCCGCACCCCTGCCCGGGGGTGCCACCCGCCTCGACGCCGCCCTGGACGCGGTGGCGGCCGTCGCCATGGTGGCCGACGAGGTGGGCGACCGGTGCGGGACGCTGGCCTTCGGAGCCGACGTGCGGCGCCGGACCTCTCCCCGGCGGCGGGGAGGGCGGGCGGTGGTGGACGTCCTGTTCGACCTCGAGCCCGAACCCGTCGAGAGCGACTACGACCTGGCGTTCCGCCGGGTGGGCGGCGGTAAACGGGCACTGGTGATCGTGTTCACCGACCTGCTCGACGAGGGGGCCGCCCGGCCCCTGGTCGAAGCCGTCCCGGTCCTGGCCCGCCGCCACGCCGTGGTGGTGGCCAGCGCGTCCGACCCCGACCTGGCCGACATGGTGGCGGGCCCGATGAGTACGCCCCTCGACGCCTACGCGGCCTCGGTGGCCGCCGAGGTGCTCGAGGCCCGCACCCGGGTGGCGCACCAGCTGGCCCGGGCCGGCGCCCAGGTCGTGGAGGCGGCCCCGGCGCGGCTCGGGGCGGCGTGCGTATCGACCTACCTCACGCTCAAGTCCCGGGCACGTCTCTGACGCACCGGGTGCCCCGCCACCACACCAAGGCCCAGAAGGCAGCGGCCAGCGAGGTCCCCAACACCAGCGCCGGCCCCACCCCGATGCCGGCGGGCGTGACGAACCCCTCGACCAGACCGGCGAGGACGAGCCACAGAGCCGTCCCGAGCGCGAGCTCGGCCGCGGGCCGGGCCTCGGCCACCAGCGCCTGGCCTCGGGTGCGCATCCCGGGGGCGACCACCGCCATTCCCATCCGCAGGCCGGCCGCCCCGGCGGCCACGATCAGCGACAGCTCCAGCAGGCCATGGGGCACGACCAGCTGCACGAACCTGGCCCCGTCCCCGGCCTCGACCGAGAGCCCGGCCACCACCCCGAGAAGCGTCCCGTTGAACAGCAGGACGAAAGCGGTGAGCACACCGGCGGTCATGCCCCCGGCCAGGGCCAGGAACGCCACCCGGATGTTGTTGACGAATATCTGGGTCGAGAACGCGGCGCTCTCGGCGGCCGTGAACCCGAGGTCGGCGGGACCGCCGCTCGGCCCGGCCAACCCCCCCGGCACCAGGCCGGCGGCGGCTGCCGGGTCGGTGGCGACCCACGCTCCGCCCAGGGCCATCGGGGCGCAGAGGAGGGCGGCGGCCACGGCCAGGAGACCCGGCCGCTCCGCCACCCGCCGCCAGTAGCCGTCGGTGAGGAACCGGCGCAGCGGCTCGCGCCGGGCCGTCCCGGCGTAGACGAGGTGGCGGGCGCGGCCGACCAGGTCTTCGAGCCGGACGGCGGCGGGGTCGTGGGGCCAGCGCTGGCGGAACAGGGCCAGGTCGGCGGCCGCCGACCGGTAGAGAGCACCGAGGCGGCGAACACCGTCGGGACCAAGCCGCTCGGCCCGCCCCCTGGCCGCCGTCACAAGTTCGCCCAGCTCCCGCCACGCCTCTTGGCGCTGGGCGAGCAACCGCTCCACGACCCCACGCTACCGGCGCCGCCGGGCCCGTGGGCCGCAGCCCCCGAGCCAGCTAGGTTCCTGGGACGGTGTCGTACGAGGACAGCTACTCGATCGCCACCCCCGAAGGGCTGGAGGTCCAGCTGAGCTTGGCGGGCGTGGGCTCGCGGTTCATAGCGGCCGTGATCGACCAGGCGGTCAAGTGGTCGGTGGTCGGGGCCATGGGCGCCGGTCTCGCCTTGGTGGCAACGGACGGGGGGGACGGGGGTGACGGGGGTGAGTTGGCGTTCGCCGGGTTCCTGATCGTGCTGTTCGTCGTCCAGTTCGGCTATGACGTGGCCTTCGAGGTACTGGCCTCGGGTCGCACCCCGGGCAAGCGCTGGACGGGCCTGCGGGTGGTACGGACCGACGGGAGCCCTGTCGGGTTGCTGACGTCCGCGGTGCGCAACCTGCTGCGCCTCGTCGACTTCCTGCCGTTCGCCTACGCCGTCGGGACGGTGGCTGTGCTGGCCAGCTCCCGCAACCAGCGCCTGGGGGACCTTGCCGCGGGGACCGTCGTGGTCAGAGAGCGGCGGGGCGGCCGGCGGCCGCCACCCACGCCGCCGCCGTCGCCGCCGCGGTCGGGGTCGGACGGGCCGCAGCCGGACCTGTGGCGGTGGGACGTCTCGGCGATCACGGCCGAGGAAGTGGCAACCGTACGTCGCTTCCTGGAAAGGCGCGGGGGCCTCACCGCCGAGGCCCGGTCCCGCCTGGCCGTCGAGCTGGCGGGGCGGTTGCGGCCCAAGGTCGTCGGCCCGGCCGACGGCCTGGACGCCGAGGGGTTCCTCGAGGCCCTCGAATCGGCCAAGCGCCATCGGGCGTGACCCCCGAGGCGGCGCCGGAGAACGGGCCCGAGCAGCCGGCGCATGGTTACCGTACGCTCGCGTACGTGCGGAAAGCGGGTTCACCCCGGGTTTCCTCCGGGGGCCAGTGCGAGCTTCGCCTGGGTGACTTGAGGGCTGGGGCGGGCGTGATGTTGGCGGCTGCGGCCGCCCGTCCCCTCCTGCCGGGCGTGCCCGGGTTCCCCTGCCCTCTCCGTTCGCTGACCGGTGCCCCCTGCCCTCTGTGCGGGATGACCACGAGCGTGACGGCGGCCGTCGACTTCCGGTGGGCCGACTCGCTGGTCGCGGCCCCCGCCGGGCTCGTGGTGACCGCCCTGGCGGTCGCCGTCCTGCTCACCGGGCGGCCCCGGGTGGTGAGGTCCCCCACGTGGGCCGTGGTGGCCGTGCTCGGCCTGATGTGGACCTACCAGTTGTGGCGTTCCCCGTTCATCTGACCGACAAGGAGAACGAATGTCTCAGTACGACGCACCCCCTCCCACCGCCAGCGGGCCCAGCGGGCCACGGGCCAGCTTCGGCATACGGTTCGTAGCCGTCCTCATCGACGGGGTGATCCTCGGCCTCGTGGGCGCCATCCTCCAGGGGATACTCGGCCAGAACGCGGGCGGCGCCCTCAGCCTGCTGGCGGGCCTGGCGTACTGGGGTTACCTCGAAGGCAGCCCTTCGGGCCAGACCGTGGGCAAGAAGGTGATGAACATCAGGGTCATCGACTTCACCACCGGCGCGCCTCTGGGAGTCGGTAAGGCCCTGCTCCGCTACGTCGGCCGCATCATCTCCACGATCCCGTGCCTGCTCGGGTACTTCTGGTCCCTGTGGGACAGTGAGAACCAGACCTGGCACGACAAGATCGCAGGCACAGTCGTGGTCCCCACGTCGGCCTACCCGGTCGCCGCCTGGCCTGGCTGACCGCCGAGAAGAAATCTGCGAAAGCCGGTTTGGGCCGCGGGGCGCGGGGTAGGAACCGCTCGCACCACTCTGCGGTGCAAACCCCCTCCCGAGAAGGGGTCCCCCTAGCGGGACCCCTTCTCGCCCCCTTTCGCGTCTGGCCGGCCACGACGCGAGCCCCCATTTCCTGACGAAGACCAAGGTGGGGGCCGCGGCTACAGTCACAGCGTGGGCCGTCGCAAGATCTTTGCCATCGTGGCCATCGTTTGCGGCCTGGGTGCGGTGCTGGGCGCGGCCTCGTTGCTGACCACGGAAACCACCACCACCATCCACCAGAACGTGCTGGTCGAGGGTGAGACCCGCATCCATGCCATCAACTCGCCGACGATGGTGCGTAACCCCCGGGACGGGTCCAACCTGGTCGTGACCTACCGGGTCGACCGGCCCTACTACTCGGCCCTGCTCCACTACAGCGAGGACAACGGCCGCACGTGGGCACCCACAGAGCTGCCCTTGCCCAACGGCACCAGCCTGTGCTCGGCCACGACGGCCGGCAGGCCGTGCCCGTTCGGGCCCGACGCCGCCTTCGCCAGCGACGGCACTCTGTATGTGATCTACGTCAACCTCGTCGGCAACGGCAACGGCCCCGAGAACCTGTGGATCGCGTCCTCGACCGACGGTGGGCGCACGCTCTCACCGCCTACCCGCATCGCCGGCGGCGTGGGTGAGATCTTCCAGGCCCGCATGGCCGTCGCCCCCGACGGCACCATCCACATCACGTGGCTCCAGGGAGGCGAGACGGGCAACCTGAGCCTGCTCGGCAAGAACCCCATCGTCACCGTCCGCTCCGAGGACGGCGGCCACACGTGGACCCAGCCGGTGGTGATCAGCGACTCCAGCCGCGACCGGGTCGCCTCGGCCAGCCCGGCGGTCGACCGCGACGGCAACGTCACCGTGCTCTACCAGGACTACAAGGGCGACCGCCGCGATTTCGAGAACCTCGAGGGCCCGGTGTTCGAGGACCCGTGGGCGCTGGTGGTCACCCGCTCGGGCGACGGCGGCCAGACGTGGACACCGGGCGTCGAGTTCGAATCGGGGCTGATCCCGACCAGGCGGTTCCTGGTCTACCTGCCCGAGTCCCCGGGCCTGGCCGTCGGGCCCCGGGGCGAGATCTACGCCACGTGGATGGACGGGCGCAACGGCGACGAGGACGTGTTCATCAAGAAGTCGCCCGACGGCGGCCGTACGTGGTCGGCACCCATCAGGGTCAACGACAACCCCCTGCGGGACGGCACCGACCAGTACCTGCCCCGGGTGGCCGTCAACGAGGACGGCCGGGTCGACGTGGTCTTCTACGACCGCCGGCGCGATACCCGCAACATCCTGACCGACGTCTTCCTGGGCACCTCGACCGACGGCGGGGAGACGTTCACCAACCGGCGGCTGACCTCCGAGGCCTTCGACTCGGGCATCGGTCCCTCGGTCAGCCTGCTCCACGGGGTCGACTTCGGCACCAAGCTGGGGATCGACAGCTCGGGCAACACCGTCGTGGCGGCCTGGACCGACACCCGCCAGGGCAGCAAGGCCGACGACCGCCAGGACATCGGCACAGTCCGGGTCACCCTGGCCGACGAGACCCCGTTCCTGGGCTCGTGGCCGGTGATCCTGGGGTTGTTCGTGATCGGGGCCGCGGCCCTGGCCACCGCCCTGCGCCAGGGGGCCCGGCCCGAGCCGGCCAGCGAACCGAAGGAGACGGCAAAGACATGAGAGTGGCCTTCGTGGGCAAGGGCGGGGCCGGCAAGTCGGCCATCGCCGGGACGTTCTGCCGGTTCCTGGCCCGCCGGGGAGAGCCCGTGCTGGCCGTCGACTCGGACCCCCTGCCGGGCCTGGCCCTGTCGTTGGGCCTCGACATCGACGACGACGTGCGCATCCCCGACGAAGCCGTGCGGGAGCGGGCCGAAGGCGAGCGGGGCCCACGGTTCCGCCTCGTCGACGACCTCGACGTCGTCGAGTCCATCGGCCGGTGGTCGGTCGAGGCCCCCGACGGGGTGCGGTTCCTGCAGTTCGGCAAGGTCAAGGGCCAGGCCGAGAGCGGCCAGCGCCTATGGAAGTCGCAGATGGCCTTCCGCCAGATCACCAACCGGCTGCCCGACGACCACTGGCACGTTGTCGGCGACCTGCCGGGTGGCACCCGCCAGCCCTTCACGGGGTGGGGGACGTTCGCCAGGACGGTACTGATCGTGGTCGAGCCGGGGTCGGCGGGCATCCTGTCGGCCAAGCGGCTGGCCCGCATGATCGACCTGGAGAACGTCTCGCAGGTCTACGCCATCGTCAACAAGGTCCGCAGCCCCGACGACGCCGACATGGTCGCCGAGCGAACCGGCATCGAGGTCGTGGGCGCCATCCCCTGGGACGAGGCCTTCGCCGACGCCGAGCGCGCTCGGCGGGCGCCCATCGACGAAGCACCCGGTTCGGAGGCGGTCCGGGAGGTAGAATCAGTGGTCGACCGGGTGGTCGCCCGAGAAACGGTAGGTGCCTGATGAGGTTGCGCGCATGAAGCTGGCAGTGGTCGGCAAGGGCGGTTCGGGCAAGACGACGACTTCGTCGGTCATCGCCCGCACGCTGGCCCGCGGCGGTCAAGCGGTGGTCGCTCTCGACTGCGACTCCAACCCCAACCTGGGTATCTCGCTGGGGGTGGGCGACGAGGAGACCGAGCGGCTGATCTCCATGCGCCAGGCCCTCGACGAAGGCCAGGAGGAGCACGCACCCACCTGGGACACCCTCATCGGCCGCTACGGGTCCGACGGGCCTGACGGGGTGAGGCTGGCCGTGGTGTCCCGCATCGACAACCCCGAACCCGGCTGACTCTGATGTGGGCTTTCTCCCGAGCAGTTGCTCGGGTCCGCTGAGTTCGATCCCAACGACACGGTCATCGCCGACTTCGAGGCGGGCGTGGGCACGCTCACCCGCTTGGAGGAGCAGAAGGTCGACACCGTGATCGTCGTCGTCGAGGCCACCCCCAAGTCGATCGAAGTGGGCCTCCGGGCCGTGGAGCTGTCCAAGGAGAAGCTGCTCCAGCGGGTCGTGGTCGTGGCCAACCGCATCCGCCACGAGGCCGACGTGGAGACCATCAGGGCCGCTTTCCCGGGCATCGAGGTCATCGCCGTGCCTGACGACCCCAAGATCCGCGAGGCCGACCGCTACGGGGTGGCCCCCATCGACCACGCACCCGACGCCCCCGCCGTCCGCGCACTGGTCGGGCTGGCGGAGCAGCTCCTGCCCAAGGCCGTCTGAGCGTGAGCGACGGGCCGGCCCGCGACGAGGCGGTAGCCACCGACGCGGCTCCCGGTGGGGCGGGGCCGGCGGAAGCCGCTTCGTCCTCGCCACCTGCCGACCCCCGCCGTTGGCTGCCCATCGTCGGCTTTGGCGTGGCCTTGTGGGCCACCCTTCCCCAGTACAGCGGCCCTTACCTCAACACTGAGCCGTCCAAGGAGATCGCCGACCACATCATCCCCGGCATCCTCGTGGCCGTGGTGTCGCTGGTGACCCTGATGGCCCGCAAGCGCCCGGGGGGGCCGGGCGCCATCCCCTTCTTCTCGGGTATGGCCGTCTTGCTGGCCGGTTTCTGGATGGTGGCCACCCACGTCCCGCTCATCTCCGAGGCCTTCCGCGACCTCGCCCCCTGGCCGCCGACGATCTACCACTCGTCGGCCGCCTTCGCCGTCTTCGGCTTCGGCCTGATGTGGACGGTGGCCCACTGGCCCGACCTAGCCGCCATCGAGGCCGCCCAGGCCGCGGCCAAGGACCAGGGCAAGGCCGACCAGGAAGCCGGGACCTAACCCCCGCTCACCGGACCGGTGTGCAGAACGCGCCGGTCCCGGCGCGGTTCGTACACCGGTTGCGGGGGTTAGGGCCCGTCAGCGGGGGCGGTGGGCCACGGCCCGGGCGCCGATGGCGGCGCCCGCCACCAGCACGGCCAGGCCGGGGATAGCCAGTCCCCATGATCGGCCCCCGGCGATGCGGGGGGTGGCCGTGACGACGGCTAGGTCGTGGACTTCGGCGGCCGCCGTCGTGGGCCGGTTGGTGTCGGCCCAGAAGGCCAGGAACGAGCCGTCGCGTGAGAGCACGGCCAGTTGGTTGCCGAGCTGGGTGACGGCCTGCTGGCCGCCCTGGCCGATGCGGGAGTCGAACGGTCGCTCCGAGGCCGTCCGGGTGACGAACGTGGCCCCGTTGTCCCACGACGAACCCACCACCGGGTAAGCGAGGACGTCGTCGGGGTCGCGGCTGCGGTCGTAGAACACGATGTCGACCCGGCCGTCGGGGGCTACGTCGAGGGCGGGGAGGAACTGGGCACCCGGTCCGGGCGCGACTTCGACGGGGCTGGACCACGACCGGCCGCCGTCGTCCGAGCGGGACAAGAAGACGCCCCGACTGTCGCCCACCCCCCCTTCCCAGGCCGCGTAGACGGCGCCGCCGTCCGGGTCGGTCGCGAAGCTCGGGCCCGGGGCGAGGTCGATGACGACCCGCTGGGGCACCTCGACCCCGTCGGCCACCACCGCCGGGCTGGCCCCGAAGGTGGCTCCGCCGTCGCCCGACGTCCAGGCCAGCACCCGCCAAGTGGCCGGCGGCGGCGGCCCGCCCTGGCCCTCGTGGCTGCCCGCGTAGTTGTCGTCGTCGTCGTTGTAGTCGAGGGCACCCACCACCAGGCGCCCCTCTCGGTCGTAGAGGACCGACGGGTGGGCAGGCCGGGCCGGGGCCTGGCTGACCTGGACGGGGGCCGACCAAGTGGCCCCGCCGTCCTCGGAGCGCACGACCATCAGGGGATGGGCGCCGGGTTCGAAGCCCAGGGGGCGGTCGGCGTTCTCGGGTGGCGCCTGCACATACGCCACCGCTACCCGCCGGCCGTCGACGGCCATGTGGGCGTGGAAGGCCTCTCCCCCGGCCACCCGCACCGCCGGCCCACTGGCAGCCTCGCCCTCGAAGGGCTGGAGCCAGACCCCGAGGGGCTGGTTGAAGCGCCCGCCGGTGGCCGTGTACAGGACGAGCAGTCGCCCATTGGCGTCGAAGGCCACGTCCGGCCAGAAGCAGTTGGGGGCCTCGGGGGCCAGGGGCAGGGCCAGTGGGCGCCAGGTGACCCCGGCGGTCGTCGAGATGTGCAGCGAGCACGAGAAACGAGGGCTGTCGATGCGGTCGGCCAGCACGACGACCGACGGCCGGGTCGGGTCGGCGGCCACCGCCGGGGAGTTGTGGTTGTCGATGCCCGGCCGGTCGGCGTTCACGAACCCGGCCCCCGACAGCCCGACACCCGCGGGCTCGGGGCGCAGCCCGGCCAGGGCCAGCAAGGCCCCGGCCAATACGAGGGCGGCGACCGCGAGCTTGGTCAGACGGTTAGCCACACGCTGTTCCACCGCTGGTCACCGCCGAGGGCCGCAGGCTCGAAGCCCCGCACCCGAGGAGATGCGAGCCACACCGTACGGACCGATGCCAGGGGGACGGCCGTGAAGCGCTCGGCTACGACCACGTTGATCAGGTCGGCGGCCGCCCGCCGGGCAGTGTCGACCGACGGCGAGACGTAGGTGCGGTCGTAGAGGTCGTCGGCCTTGGCCCCGCCCCCCACCGACCCGGCGAACGACAGTGTGCCCCCGGGCCGGATGCTGAAGAACCGGCACAGCGAGCACGGGTTGGCGTCGTCCTGGGCCTGGGTGGCCATGAATATGTCGAAGGTCGAGTTGTTGACCCTGACGAAGGGGGACTCGGGCGCCGGGTCCACGACCTCCACGCCTATCCCGATCTCAGCCAGCTGGCGCTTGACCTCGGCAGCCGCCTTCGCCTGCTCGGCCGGGCGGGCCAGCATCAGCGTGAGCGACAAGGGCTGGCCTAACTTGACCCTCATCCCTTCGGGGCCCGCCACCCAGCCAGCCTGGTCGAGCGCCCGGCGGGCCTCATCGAGGTTCTGGTTGGGTGGACGCACCCGGCTGGCCGAGTCCGCCAGCACGAGCTCGGGGATGAGCGTGTGGCTGTCATCCCCTTCGTCGGGCCAGCCCGCCTTCTGCACGGCGTCCCGGTCGATGGCCAGGGCGATGGCCCGGCGGACGTTGTCCTCCTTGAGGGTGGCGAAGCCCTCGACGCCACCCGCGTTGAGCAGCAGGTAATGGGCCCGGAAGGGCTGGGAGCTGACCACCCTGTCGGTCCGCCCGGAGACTCTGGGGAGGGCGTCGTAGGGTACGTGGCCCACCAGCTCGACCTGGCGAGTGGCCAACAGGCGGCCGGCGTCCTCCTCGGGGCCGAAGCGGAAGGTGAGGCTGGTGAGCTGAGGCTTCTCGCCCCAGTAATCCTCGTTGGCCCGCACCACCAGACGGTCGCCCGGGTTGTAGCTCTCGAACCGGAACGGGCCCGTACCGGTCGGGATGAGTGACGGGTCGTCGCCTCCGCCTGCCCGGGTCCCGGGGGCGACGATCCCCATGTTGGGGTTGGCCAGCTGTTCGGCCAGCCGGGAGTTGCCCGCCGACAACCGGATCTCGACGGTGTCGGGGGCCGTGGCCCGGGCCGCCCCGGGCTCGAGGCCGCGGGGCCGGTTCTGGCGGCTGGCCACGGTCTCCAGGCTGGACACCACCGCCTGGGCGTCGAGGGGCGTGCCGTTGTGGAAGGTGACGCCCTCGCGGATCGTGAACCGCCAGGTCTCGGGATCGGGCGACTCCCAGCGGGTGGCCAGCCCGGGCTGGAGGCCGAACTGGCCCGTCAGGCGGGTGAGCGTCTCGAAGATCCCTGGGTTGGGCCCGTTGGTGGAGAGCCCGAGGTTGAGGTTCGGGGGGTTGCCGCCCAGGAACGGGTCCTGGCCCACGGCCACCCGCAGGTCCTGGCTCTCCGCCCTCCCCGCTTCGGGAAGGGCACCGTCATCGGTGAGCCCCTCCCCGCCGCCACAGGCCGTAAGTACAAATGCCACCGCTACGACTGCGGCGACCGATCGGGAATGACGGATCAAGCTAGGCCTCCAACGCGACGACGCCGGGCACCCTAGTGGGTGCCCGGCGTCAGCCGCAGTTCTAGCTAGGAAGCTTACTTGCGCACTGCCGCAGCCGCGGGGGCCCGGCGGGCCTGGCGGACGAAGGCGATGAAGCCAGCGCCGAACAGGGCCAGACCAAGGGCACCGAGGCCGACGGTCAGGGCGATGATGCCCGAGGAGCTGCTCTCAGAGCCAAGAGCGCCTGCGGTGGTGGCGGCCGGGGTGACGACCGACTGACCGTTGGGGCCGAGGATCTGGTAGCTGGCGCGAGCCGGGGTGCCGTAGACGTCGGCGCCCTGGGCGTTGTGCTGGGTGGCCACGATGACGTAGTAGCCGGGCTGGCCGTCGGGCACGGTGAACGTGGCCGAGATGTTGCCGGCACGGTCGGGCTGGACCTGGGCGAGCGTCGCGCCGTCGACACCGTTCCACTTCAGGACGACCGGGAACGAGTTGGCAACGTTCTGGCTGTTCACGTTGAACGACGAGCCGGTGACGGTGACCGTGTCGCCGGCCTTGCCCGCGGAGCTGGACAGGTTGAGGGTCGCCAGGTTGGTGCAGGCGAAGGCCGAAGCACCAGCGATGACGGTGGCCGCAGCGGCCGAGCCGAAGACGACGGACACTTTCTTGCGGAGGTTCATTTCTTAGGGCCCACCTTTGCTCTCGGACCGGGCCGCACTTGGGCCTCGGTTTGCTGCCTTGCAGTGAACAGTCTCTCACCTCGCCCCAGAACCCGCAATAGGCATCTTCTGGCTCTACCTAACTAGCATCTAGATGTTCTTTGTATCTACCGTTTTCGCATCGTTTTTGACCAGGCCTTTCGTCGGGACCAGCCCGGCAACGGGCAGCTCGGGCACCTGACCAGCCGGCTCGAAGCCCATGACCTGGCCGTAGAACGACAGTTCGGCCTCGAAGGCGGCGGCGATCGTCTCCGCTCTGCGGAACCCGTGCTGCTCTCCTGCGAAGACCCGGTAGGCGTGGGGTACGCCGTTGGCCCCGAGGGCCTCGACCAACGCCTCGGCCTGAGCGAGAGGCACCACGGGGTCGTCGGCCCCCTGCAGGACCAGGACCGGGGTGCGGATGCGGTCGGCCCGCCATCGCGGCGAGCGGCGCCGGTAGAGGTCGCGGTTCTCGGGGTAGGGGCCGACCAGGCGGTGGAGATAGTGGACCTCGAACTTGTGGGTGGTGGCCGCCAGGGACTCGAGGTCGGCCACCCCGTAGAGGCTCGTGCCCGCCGCCCAGAGGCCGGCACCCTCGCCGGCCTCGCCCGAGGCTGCGTCGGCCACCAGCGCCCCCAGGGCGGTGAACCCGCCGGCGCTGCTCCCCCGGATGGCGACCCGCCGCCCATCGACCTCGCCGGCGTCGACGAGGCTACGAGCCGCGGCCCGGCAGTCGGCCACGTCGACCACGCCCCACTGGCCGTCGAGGCGGCGCCGGTACTCCCGGCCGTAGCCGCTGCTCCCGCTGTAGTTGACGTCGACCACGGCCAGGCCCCGGCTCGTCCAGAACTGGACCTCGGCGCTCAGGCCGGGTGAGGCGGCCGCCGTGGGCCCACCGTGGCAGCGCACCACCAGGGGTGGGAGCTCACCGGGCGGTCCCTCCCAGCCTGCAAGGCGAGGCCGGTAGAAGTAGGCGTATACCGGCCGGCTGTCGGAGGAGCGGAACTCGAATGGCCGGGCCTCGGACACGGCCTCCTCGGCCAGCTCGGCCGGGCGGGAACGGCGCAGCGTCCGCCACGGCCCTGTGTCTTCGGGCGGACCGGCGACCAGCGCAGGGCCCTGGCGGGGCCCGGCGGCCACGGCCACCACTTCCCGGCCCGCCCCCTGGACCGAGGACACGTCGTTGAAGGCCACGTCCAGGCCCGCCACCTTGCCCTCGGCCACCATCCCGAGGCGCCAGGCCCCCCGCTCGTGCCAGGTGGCCACCAGACGGCCGTCCTCGAGGAAGGCGTAGCTCGACTGGCCGAAGACCCAGTCGGGCCGGGCGAAGTCGGCCTCCATCGGGGCCAGGGCCAGGGGCGCGTCGGGGGCCTGGGGCCGGTGGCGGTAGAGGTTCCACCATCCCGAGCGGTCCGAGACGTAGTGGAGGCCGCCGTCGGGGGACCACCGGGGCTGGGAAACCGACTGGCCGGGGCCGCCGGCCACCGCCCGGCCAGCCAGCTCCGTCAAGGCGTCGCCCGGGAACGGGGCGGTCCACAGCGTCGTGCTGTCCCACGGCATGTCGGGGCTGTCCCAGGTCAACCACGCCAGGAGGCGCCCGTCAGGGCTGAAGCGGGGGGCGGCATAGAAGTCGTGCCCGGAGGCGAGCACGACCGGCGCCGGGGGCGGCCCGGGGGTGGCCCGCCCCGGCGCCACGGCCCCATCGACGTCCACGGCCACATCGACCTCCACGGCCACATCCACGGCCACCAGGTCGTTGACCACGCCCCCGGGCAGGTGCCTCTCGCGCACGCACGCCAGCCAACCGCCGGCTGCCGGGTGCACGTCCGGGTCGGCATATCGGGCCCCGTCGTCGGGGGTGAGGCGCACAGGGTCGGCCGGGGGCCGACCGGGGGCGGTCCTCACCATCCACAGGCCCTGGTCGGCGTCGTTGACGAAGTAGAGGTCGTCACCGCGGACGCAGTAGGCACCTCCGCCGTACTCGTGCACCTTCGAACGGGCCGAGAAGCCGGGAGGCAGCATGTCCCGGCCGTCGCGCACCACGACTTGGCGCCCCCCTTCGGTGGGACGGCCCTCCACCCACCAGACCTGGGGCGGCCCTCCCGCCTGCTCGCTGGTCCGCACCTGGCCGAGGGACACTGCTCCCTGGGCCACGACCGACGCACTGATAGGCGAGGGCCAGGTCCCGAAGGGGGCGACCGTCAAACCCGGGCCCGGGACGGCCGTCGACGGTCAGGACCGGACGTTGGTCTTGACCCAGTCGGCGATGGCAAAGGTGGCGTCGCCGTCGCGGGTGGTGCCGTGGCGGGACGGGTTGTGGAAGCGGCCCTCGGCGCCCGGGGGGAGGGCCAGGGTGTTGCTGCCCGCGGGGGCGACCACCGTGTCGTGGTTGGCCAGGGCCCGTCCTAGGGCCTCGACATCGCTGGCCAGGATGCTGCCGTCGGCCCCGCCCCGAACGAGCAGGGTCGGGGCCCTCACCCGCGACGCCTCGGCCAGCGGGTCGAAGGCGAACAGGCCCGACAGGTAGTGGATGCTCCCCTGGAAGATCAGGCGGATCTCCTCGTGGAGGCCCTGGAGATCGGGAGCCGCTCCTGTGCGCACCAGCTCGTCGGCCGCCGAGCGGGCCTGGGCGGCTACCTCCTGGGCCTTCACCGGGTCGGCGATGGCCCGTTCGAAGTCGTGGGCCACCACCTCGGCGAACGAGCGGGCGGGCGTCGAGAGCAGCACCACGCCCTTGACCCGGGGGTCGGTGGCCGCCAGGCGCATGGCGATGAACCCACCCTGGTCGTAGCCGAGCACCGTGATGGGCTGGCCCTCGGTCTCGCGGCGCTCGCTCAGGAAGTCGAGACCGGCTTTGGCGTCGGCCAGCAGGTCGTCCCAGCGCAGCGGGGTGTTCTCGGGCAGGGCCATGGATGGCGAGCCCCGCCGGTCGTAGCGCAGGCTGACGATGCCGTTCTGGGCGAACGTCTCGGCCAGGTCCGCATAGAGCGGGTCGGGCAGCTGGGTGCCGATCTGGATCCCGCCGTTGCGGTCCTGCGCCCCCCCGCCCGGGATGATGAGCACGGCCGGTGCCCGGCCGTTGCCCAGGCCCCCGGGCACCGAGAGGGTCGCTCCTACGTTGAGGCCGCCGGCCCCGGGGAAGTCGGCCTTGCGATCGACGAACCCCCCGCTGCCGGCACTCGAGTCGTGGTCACCGCCCTCGACGGCGGGGGCGTCGGCCACGACCGTCGATCCGCTGCCACCCCCTCGGCTGAGGACGGCCACACCGCCGGCCACCATGAGCAGCGCCCCGGCGGCGGCCACGGGCACGGCCCAGCGCCGCTTCTTGGCCCCGGCGTCGCGGGCCTTGCTCTCGCGGGCCGCCCGGGTGGCGTTGGGGGCGGTGGCCGCCGCCCCGCCCGTGCACGACCGGCACTTGACACCCACGGCCGTGTGCACGATGCAGTCGACGCACAAGGCGGACGAGCAGATCCCGCACGTCGCCACCCGCTCGCGCTTCTTGTGGTTGCGGCACACGGCCGCAGGCGCCGACAACATCGGTCCGACCTCCTTGGTGGGCGACGAGCCGGGGACCGGCCCCCCGGGCCCGCCCCGTCGCCCGCGAATGCTGCCCACAGTCTACGGGCCGGCGGCCGGCCCCGCCGGGTTGACCCCTGGGTACGAGGCGCGCGCCGAGGGGCCGGCCTGGCGGCCGGCCCCTCATTACGAACTGGCGGGCCCCGAAGGGCGCGGCCCTACTTGACGCCCGCCTTCTCGGTGGGGGACATACGGGTGGGAGCCGGCCCCGATTGCCTTCTCGACACCATCGTCACCAGGCCCAGCACGAGCCCGACCCCGAGCAGGCCGGCCAGGCCGGCCAGCAGGATCTTGGTGGTGCGAGAAGCGCCCCCGGCGATGGTGTCGAACTGCACGGCGGACACGAACACGTCCTGGACGCCGCCTCCGACTCCGATGGTGTTGGTCGGGTCGTCGACCCGTACCTGACCCTCCTCGCCGGTGGAGAACCGGGTGTCGTCCCAGGCGATCAGAGCCACCTCGTTGGTCGACGCCAGCCCCGGGGGCGAGTTCTGGTCGAAGTTGTTGGCCCACACCCCGTAGCGGCGGTCGATGGTCTGGTCGGTGATGCGGTAGTTGCGCGACCACGTCACACCGTCGTCCTCGGAGTAGGCGTAGTACACGTCCATGCCCCGCACGCCGGGGTCGTCACGCAGGTCCCACCAGGCCACGTCGACCCGGCCGTTGGGGGCGACGGTGATGTTCGGGATGTACTTGCCCCGCAGGTCGGCTGGGTTGTCGTCGGCTATCCGCGATGGCTGGCTCCACGTCTGACCCCCGTCGGTCGAGCGGATGTAGGCCAGGTCGGCGTACTGGTTCATCTCCGGCCGCCCCATGGCCGCCTCCCACACCACGTGGAGGGTGCCCTGAGAGCCGCCGCCCGGGCTCCAGGCGATGCGGGTGTTCTGGCGGTTCTCGTAGCTGAACGGCACCGCCTGCACGGCCGCCCACGTCTGGCCCCCGTCGGTCGACTTCGACACGAAGATGCCTCGGGGCTGGCCGGGGGTGACGTTGTTGAACGTCTGGCTGGGGAACGCCAGGTAGAGGTTGCCGGCGTTGTCCCTGGTCAGGCCGTGGCCGTTGGTGGACGACCCGAAGTTCTCCACCCGGTCGGGGGTGGCCGCGAAGGAACCGGCGACCGTGGTGGGCGGGGTGAACCCGGGCACCGTGGTCGTCGCCTGGAGCTGGCGGTTGCGGGTGTCGGCCGAGGCGAACGCCCCACCCATGGCCGAGTAGGTCTGGAAGGTGCGGGCCCCGTCGGTGGACACCGCGATGTAGGGCTCCACCGGGGGCGCGCTGCCCGACGGCTGGTTCTGGAACTGCTGGCGGTAGGACACGTAGACGGTGTCCTCGCTGCCGGAAGTGTCCACGACAATGCCGGTGATCGGGCGCAGGCTCACCTGCTGGGGGTCGGCAGTCGGGCGGGCGTCGTGGGCCACGACCGTCTCCCACGAGTCGCCGAGGTCGTCGGAACGGGCGACCACGACGCTGGCCTTGGTGCGGGTGTCGGGAGTGTCCCAACCCACCATGGCCATGTAGACCCTGTTGTCTCGGCCCCAGGCGATGTTGGAGTGGAAGATATTGGAGTTGTTGGCCACGCAGAACGGGTAGGACGCGGGCGACGGGTCGGCGTCGGGGCGGGTCCAGGTGCGGCCGCCGTCGGTCGAGCGGGCCAGGCTGCACTTCTTGCTGCGGAACTCATGCATGCCCGCCAGCATCAGGTTCGGGTCGCTCGGGCTAACGAGCAGCGAGGGTGCGGCCCACGTTCGCTGCGGATCGAGGTCGTCCTTGGTCAGGTTGACCGGCGCTGTGAAGCGGATCGGCTCTGCCGCCTGGGCCAACCCCGTCCCCGCGAGCACCACTGCCGCCGCGACCACAGCGCGGCGTAACCAGGGCTTTCGCATTTTCAAGTCCCCCTTCGTTGTGTCATGCATCGAGCGGCTCGACCCTGCACATCGGTGCGACCCAGCCACCCATCGACCGCATCATATTCAGCCATTGCCTCTGGCTCTAGGGGTTCTTTGCGCGCGGACCGCGCGATCTTCGGTCAAAGCGCCCGTCGAGACATCGCTTTCATCGCGAAACCGAGCAGCCCCCCCGCCAAAGCGAGGGGGCTGCTCGGGTTCAACTACTGGTTCGCTGCGGGGCCGAAGCCCCAACCGCCTTGGTCAGCTACGGACCTTGGCAGCCGCAGGGGCCGAGCCCCGGCGACCGGCGAACAGGGAGGCCATGCCGGCGACGAACATGCCGACACCGGCCACACCGAGGCCGATCAGGGCCAGGGTGGCGCCGCTGATGTCGTTGTCAGCCGTGACCAAGCCGGCCGGGCGAGCAGTGTCGACCGGAGCCAGGCCGCCACCGAGGACCGGGGTTGCCCCGCCCTCGGGCGTGACCGTCAGGAGGGCACGAACGGGCAGCTGGGTGAGCTTGCCGTCAGCGCCGGACTGGCTGAAGACGACCACGTAGTTGCCGGCCGTAGCCGTCGCCGGGACCGTGAACGTGCCGGTGATGGTGTTGCCGGCGCCCCGCTCGACCGTGGTCAGGACCGGGCCGTCGAGGGCGTTCCACCGCACGGTGGCGGCCTCGGGCCGGGAGAAGTTGGTCCCGTTGAAGGTGACCTCCTGCCCGGGCTTGGCGTTGACAGTCGACAAGTTGATGGCCGGGCCCGAGACACAAGCCCAGGCGGTCGCGCCAGCGACCAGCACTGCGCCGGCGGCGCCGAGGCTCCCCATCGCCCACCTTCGCATTCTCATGTACAAGCCTCCTTGCAAGTGCTCCGCTACCTGCAGAGCCACTGGTCGCGGGGACGGTCAAGCCCGGCGCCCTCGCGATGCCCCCATTGGCACGACGAAAGGGTTGACCGGGCCCCGCCCCGTTGACAACGGATTCTACGACTCCGCTCGGTAATGCTCAATAGGTGTTCTCTGCACGTAGTCAAACCGCTAACGGGCGACGCTCGGAGGGCAAAATGGCCGATCACCGCAGCTCAAAAACGATGCGGAACCGGTAGATACTGAGCACAGCTAGATGCGAACTAGCTCTACCGTTCGTGAACTTATTGCCAGATTTCTCTGGAAATGCGAGACTTTGGGAGCCGATGAGGCGGATCAGGCGTAGGCACCTGCGCTTCGCCCGGCCATCGGCAGACCAAACCAACCAAGCAAAAGAGGTGGGAATGAACCTCCGTAAGAAGGTATCGGTCGTCTTTGGCGCCGCTGCCGCAGCCACCGTCATCGCTGGTGCTTCGGCCTTCGCCTGCACCAACCTGGCGACCCTCAACCTGTCCAGCTCCGCGGGCAAGGCCGGCGACACGGTCACCGTCACCGGTTCGTCGTTCAACGTGAACAGCCAGAACGTTGCCAACTCGTTCCCGGTCGTCCTGAAGTGGAACGGTGTCGACGGCGCGACGCTCGCCCAGGTCCAGCCTGACCGTGCCGGCAACATCTCGGCCACGTTCACCGTGCCCGACGGCCAGCCCGGCTACTACGTCATCGTGGCCACCCAGCAGAACGCCCAGGGCGCCGACGTCTACGGCACCCCGGCTCGCGCCAGCTACCAGATCCTCGGCCCCAACGGTCAGTCGGTCGTTACCCCGGCCGCCACCACCGCGGGCGCTCTTGGCTCTGAGAGCAGCTCCTCGGGCATCATCGCCCTGACCGTCGGCCTCGGTGCCCTTGGTCTGGCCCTGTTCGGCGCTGGCTTCATCGCCTTCGTCCGCCAGGCCCGCCGGGCCCCCGCGGCTGCGGCAGTGCGCAAGTAGTCACCGGTAACACCCGGTAGCTCCGGCTACCGGCAGCAGTACCCAAACAAGAGGCCCGGTGTCCCCTGAGGGGCACCGGGCCTCTTCCATTCCACGCTGGGCGGCTGGGCCGTGCACCCCACCGGGGTTGTCGGCCGCCTGAGGAGGGCTTGGACACCCGCCTCCTAGGGCGGCCGCTTGAAGGCCAGGCCCCGCTTGGCCAACTCAGCGGCCAGGGCTCGAACCGCCTTGGGGCCGACACCGTGGATCGCCAGCACCTCGTCCTCGGTCAGATCGGCAAGCTGCTCCACGGTGGTGATGCCAAGGTGAACGAGGGCGGCGTTGGCCGGCCGCCCGACCGCTGGTGGGAACTCGGCCGAAAACGACTCCGCGGCAAGCTTGCGCGTGCTCACAGCGCATCTTCGCGCCGGACTGGGCGGTTGCGGGCACACGGCAATGGCACCACGCGAAGAACGCCGGTGGGCCTGAGCCCACCGGCGTCCCGGTAATCGACGATGTTGCTCGCCCGCCGGCGGTGATCAGACCTCGGGGTTGGTGGAGGACGTGAGCGGGGCCGCGCCCGCACCTGCGCCCGCCGGGGCCCGGCCCATGATCGTGGCCGTGGGCTCCACCGGGGCCACGGCTTTGACCTGGTCGAGAAGCTGGTCGAGGGGCGGGCCTTCGAGGCTCTCGATCTCCATCAGGGTCTGGGCCACCTTGTCGAGCATGGTGCGGTTGGCCTGGAGAGCTTCCTTGGCCCGGTCGTGTGCGAAACCCAAGATGGCCTGCACCTCGGCGTCGAGGGCGGACGCGGTGCGTTCGGAGTAACCGATCCCCCACTCGCCGTGGTAGCCGGGCATGAAAGGCTTGACGATATAAGCCCCGAGCTTCTCGCTCATCCCGAAGTCGCTGACCATACGGCGGGCCAGTGAAGCGGCCCCTTCGAGGTCGGCCTGTGCCCCCGAGGAGACATCGCCGGTCACCAGTTCCTCGGCCGCCCGCCCGCCCAGCATGGCCGCGATCCGGTCGATGAGCTGGGTGCGGGTCACGGCCGCCTGGTCGCCCTCGGGTACCAGCCAGGTGAAACCGCCGGCGTGGCCCCGGGCCACGATCGACAGCTTGCCGACCTTGTCGGCCCCGGGCAGGGCGGTCGAAGCCACGGCGTGGCCGGCCTCGTGGTAGGAGATGCGGTGGCGGTCCTGGGGGGAGAGGATGCGGCTGCGCTTCTCCGGCCCGGCCACGACGCGCTCGATGGCCTCGAACAGGTGGCGGCTCTCGACCTGGGAGTGGCCCCGCCGAGCAGCCAGCAGGGCGCCCTCGTTCACCACGTTGGCCAGGTCGGCACCGGTGAACCCGACGGTGCGCTTGGCTACCGATGCCAAGTCGACGTCCTCGGCCATGGGCTTGCCCCGGGCGTGGATCTTGAGGACCGCTTCACGGCCTCGCACGTCGGGCCGGTCGATACCCACCCGGCGGTCGAAGCGGCCGGGCCGCAGCAGGGCCGAGTCCAAGATGTCGGGCCGGTTGGTGGCGGCCAGCACGACCACCCCACTCCCGCTCTCGAACCCGTCCATCTCGACCAGAAGCTGGTTGAGGGTGGCCTCCCGCTCGTCCTGGCCGCCCATGGCCACGGCAGTACGGCCCCGGCCGACGGCGTCGAGCTCGTCGATGAAGCAGATGCAGGGGGCGGCCTCTTTGGCCACCGCGAAGAAGTCACGGATACGGGCGGCGCCGACGCCGACGAAGATCTCGACGAAGTCCGAACCGCTCATGGAGAAGAAGGGCACGTTGGCCTCGCCGGCCAGGGCCCGGGCCAGCAGCGTCTTGCCGCAGCCCGGGGGGCCGGTGAGCAGGATGCCCTTGGGGACCGAGGCCCCCATGGCCAGGAACTTGTCCGGGCTGCCCAGGTAGTCGCGCACCTCGGCCAGTTCCTCGATGGCCTCGTCGACGCCGGCTACGTCCGCGAAGGTGATCTTCGACTCGCCGGTGGCCACCCGCCGAGCCCGGGATTTGCCGAAGGCGAAGGCGTCGCCCATCCCCCCTCGACCGAACAGGAGGAACAGGATGAGCAGACCGTTCACCACGATCAGCGCGGGCAGGATCATCGACGCCGGGACGACGAGGTTCTTGAGGGGCTGCTGCTGGATCTTGTAGGCCACGCCCGCGTCCTCGAGGGCCGAGGTCATCCGGCTGAAGATCGTCTCCCGGCCGGCGGCCACCGCCACCCAGTAGTCACCCCGGTCGTACTGGCCGACGATGCGGTTGTCGGACTCGAGCACGGTGGCCGTCTGGATGCGACCCTGGCGCAGGAGGGTGATGTACTGGTCGATGCGCAGCTCACGGCCATCGGTGCGGGGGCTCGACCACCACAGCAGCACGATGTAGAAGGTCACGAGGACCGGCAGCGAGATGATGCACAGCACGAGACCGCGCTTGCGCATCTGCATCTTGCGGTCCTGCTCGTCCGACGGCGAGGGCGGCTTGTCGTCACCCTTCGGGCGCTTGGGCTTGGCGTCGGGCTTGGGCGGGCGCCGGCGGGTACTGGCCATGAACGTGGCCTCCTTGAGTTCAGCAGCGATCAGAAGAGGCTCATGCGAGCCCCGAGTGACCGGCCAGATGTGGCCGCCTGCCGGACAGGCATCAGTGTACTGCGGCGCGGGCCGCCAAGGTAGAGATCAGGGCTGGTAGCGGTCGGCGCAGCCCTGGGCCAGCGGGTTCTGGCCCGGGAAGGCGGCGTCGCCCGCCACCACCAGCACGGTCCCGTCACCGAGGACGACGGCCGCGTGCTCGCTACGCGGGCACTCCATGTCACCCGCCGACCGCCACTCGGCGGTGTTGGGGTCGTAGACCTCGCCCGTGCGCAGCGAGCGCCGCTGGCCCCGCTGGGCCGACTCACCGCCGGCCACCAGCACCCGGCCGTCGGCCAAGAGGGTGGCGGTGTGGCCGGTCCGGCCCAGGTTGAGGGGCCCGACCCGGGTCCAGGTGCCCGACCGGGAGTCGAACAGCTCGGCCGAGTTCAACGAGATGTCGGCGTTGGTCCCGCCCGCCCCGCCCATGATCAGCACCGACGAGTTGTCGGTGAGCAGGACGGCGGCGTGGTTGGTGCGGGCCTCGCCCAGGTCGCTGGAGCTGACGAACCCGTCAGCCGCGGGATCGTAGAGCTCGGTGGACGAAAGCGCCACGAAGCGACCGCTGGAGTCGGGGCCTTGCCCACCGGCGATCAGGACCTTGCCGTCGGGCAGAGCGGTGGCCGTGTGCTCGAACCGGGCCGAGCGCATGGAGGTGGTGGCCGTCCACGAACCGGTGCGGGGGTCGAAGAGCTCGGCCGACGAGTCGGGGGCCACCGTCTGGCCCCCGGTGGCGCCCGCCGCGCCCCGGGACGTCCCCCCCGCGACCAGGACCCGGCCGTCGGCCAGCAAGGTGAGGCTGTGCCCGATGCGGCCCAGGGGCATGGGCGCGGTCAGCGACCACGCTCCGGTAGCGGGATCGTAGATCTCGGCCTCGGCCGACGGCTCCCCGTCGACGTCGCGCCCGCCGGTAATGAGGACCCGGCCATCGGCCAGGATGGTGGCCGCGTGGCCCCGGCGGGCCTCGTTGAGCGGGCCGGTGGCCTGCCACTGGCCCGCCATCGGGTCGAAGAGCTCGGCTTCGCGGATGGGGATGGCGCCCACGCCGCCACCGGCGACCAACACCCGGCCGTCGTTGAGGACCACCGCCGAAGCCGTACCCCGGATGGTGGCCAGGGCCGGAGCTTGGCGCCAGGTGCCCACCGGGGGCTGAGGGGGGGCCGCCTGCTCGCCGCCGTCGTCGCGTGAGGTCAGCACCACGATCAGGGCCACGGCCAGCACAGCCCCGGCGATGCCCAGGTAGAGCGGCCGCTTCGACGGCCGCATCATGGCGAGAGCCTTCTCGTTGATGGCCGCCGGGGTGGCGTCGTCTTCGCACTTGAGCCCGACTTCGGTCCGGACCCAGCACTTCGGGCAGATCGGCTTACCGCAGTCCACGCACGTCAGGCGCGTGAGCTCGCCGTGGCGCTCGCATTTCAGCGCCTGTGTCGCCATGTCAGCCCTTTCCGCGGCGCTGCGCGCCCCTCATCACTTCGACGTGGCCACCTGGCCGTGCAGTCTAGACCGGATGGGCCGGGGACGGGAGCCCGACCTGGTCAAAGTCCGGGGTGGCGGACGTGGCCCGGCCGGGGCACCTTTCGCCCGAGGGCGAACTCACCCTTGGCTACCGGCTCGGCCGCGTCCAGAGCGGCCTGGGGCACGTTGATGGCGTAGCGGGTGCGGGCCCGGCGCAAGCGCAGGCCGTCCCAGTGGCCGAACTCGTTCTCGGGCAGCCACTCGTTGCTCCAGAACCCGGGCCACTTCTTCTCCAGGTCGCGGCAGTTGGGCGACGTGAGCAGGCGGTTGACTCCCTCGCGGTCGCGCCACACGCTCAACAGGTAGACGTCGCCCGGCCGGCTGATGCCGACCACGGCCCGCAGCATGGCGTCGTCGGCCTCGCACTCCTGGCGAAGGGCCCGCAGGTCGAGCAGGGCCTGGGGCGTCTTGAGTGGGTCGGTGTGGATGTGGACGATGGCCCCACCCGCCCCGCCCACCTCGGCCCGGCGGCGCCGGGCGAACACGGTCGTGTCGTAGTTGACAGTGCCGTCGGCCCCCATGGCCTGCTTGAGCTTGGGGAGGTGCTCGAGGGCCTTCTCCAGCAGCACGTCGCGCTTGGCCCCGCCCCCGTTGGACGAGCCGTTGGCGAACATGGCCTCTTCCTGGGCCATGTGCATGCCCTTCCACATGCCCCGCTCGTCTGGCCCTGGCCGCCACCGCATCAGCCAGAACGACCGGAGCCACTTCGAGAAGAGCCACATGATCTCGTCGTGGGCACCCGAGCGCATGAACTCCTGCATGTCGTGGCGGGTCTTCCAGACCGAGATCGTCCAGAACTCGCTGGGCCCGGCCACGATGCTGGCCCAGCGCACTACCTGGGTGTCGCGCCGGAGCTGGCGCCTGATCCGCAGGGAGGCGATCATCATCTGCGGGAAGAACCACGGGCCCCGCAGCTTCGAACGGGTCGTGACGGCGAACAGGTCTTCGGAGTCGGTCACAACCCTTTGATTCTACCTGGATGGTGAGCCGACTAGGCGGTCGAGGGTGACCAGGTCGAGGACCCCGGCGCACTCGCTGGCCACCCGGTCGGCCAGCACGGCGGCCGGCTGGCCGGGCTCGCCGAAACCGTCGAGCACGAGGGCGGCAGCCGCTAGGTCGTGGTAGCGGGTGTAATCGTTGGCCACCACGGCCGTGACCAACCCGGCGGCCACTGCAGCCGACAGCCCTTCGTGGGAGTCCTCCACGGCCACCGTCGTCGCCGGGCTCGTACCCAGCTTGGCCACAGCCGCCTCGAACGCCTCGGGGTCGGGCTTGCGGGCGGCCACCTCGTCGCCGCAGACGATCACGTCGAAGGCCACCCCCGGGAGCAGATGGTCGAGCAGGCGGGCCACCCAGCCCCGGCTGCCGGTGGTGGCCACGGCCAGCTTGGTACCGGCCGACGCCAACTCGTCGAGCAGCCGACGGGCCCCGGGCCTCACCCCGACCTTTCCCTCCTCGACCAGCGAGGACATGATCTCGGTCTTGCGGGCGTGGAGGGCGGGCACCAGCGTGGCCCTCTCGCCGTCGGGCACGCCCCTGGAGACCAGGTAACGGTCGATCCGGGGCTGGCCCCCAGTGGTGCGCAGCAGCCCCCCGTACTCCTCCACCCCCCACTCATAGGGCAGACCGAACTCCGCGAACGCCAGGTTGAAGGCGACCCGGTGGCCGTCGCGCTCGCTGTCGACGAGGGTGCCGTCGACGTCGAAGACGACCGCCTCGAGGGCCGTCACTCGTAGTAGGAGGACGGCTCGCCGCCCGCGAAGGGCAACTCGTCCTCACCGCCGGCTGCTGCCTGGCGCAGGTCGGCGAACGCAGTGTCGATGTCGGCCCCCCACAGGTCCCACGTGGTGTAACGGAGGCCGACGAGCTGGACCCCCACCGATGGCCCGAACAAGGTCTCCTCGTCGAACAGCGACAATCCCTCGGCCTCGAACACCGATTCCACCACTTGCTTGGCCGAGGCCAGGTCAGAGGGCATCTCGTGGTTGACCAGAAAGCTCCGGGGGCCGGTGCGCAACGCCACGGCCATGTCCCGGCCCGCAAGCAGCACAGGCCCCTCGACGTGGAGCAGTTCGGAGTAGGGCGCCAGCTCGTTGCGAGTGAAAGCGCGTACTACGTCCTCGTTGCTCCCGAGGGGCCCGTGCGGCTCGATCAGGGGCGGGAGCAGCCAGTCTCCCACCCTGGTCAGATCAGCGGGACAGCTTCTCGGCCTCGACAGCCGCTGCCTGCAGGTTCTGGCAGATGTCGTCGAGGTTGCCGTTGATGCGGTCGACGGCTGGGCCGATGACCGCGCACATCGTCTCCACGGCCCGCACACCGAAGGTGACCTTGGCCAGCGTGGCCGAGATCCGGCGGAGCTGGTTGCCGATGACGGTGAGGTAGATAGCCAGGACGATCACCAAGGCGGCGATCTCGACCAGGCTCAGGATTAGCTGGGTCACCGGCGACCTCCTGCCGCGTACTGCATGAGCTGAGCGTGCTTGCGAACCTCGTCGCGGAGCTCGCCGGTGAGCACACCGGCCTGGTTGAGCATCCAGGTCGTCGAGGTGTTCTGGGCGACCCGGGTAGCGGTCTCCCAGACCTCACGCACGTTGCGGTCGATGTCGCTGACGAACGTGTGGAGCAGGAACAGGAGCAGGATGACAGCCCCGATGACCACGGCACCAAGGCCGAGCGTGATCCACCAGAACTGCACGTGCTCCGACGCAACGTTGACGGCTGCGAGCACTACTGACCACCTCCCAACAGAGCACGCGCCTCCTGGGCGCTTCGGGTGATCGAACGCACGCCACCGTTGATCTTGTCAACGTCCCACAACGGGAGCGTGTTGATCCGAGCTTCGTCCAGCGCCGACGTGATCTGGTCGGCCTGGATGCCGATCCTGCGCGCGAGCGACAGGATGATGGCTACCAGGACGACGACGATCGTAATGACGACAGCTGCAATGACATAGCCCACGTACCAACCCGTGAGCGCGACACCTAGCATGCGATCCCCTTCGGTCGAATCTGCGCCAGAATAGACACCTAACACCTAGCTGGTCAACGGACTGTCCTTCGCTGCCACCCCATTCTTCCTCAAGCTCCGGCCCTACCGGGGCGCGACCCGATCCCGCGGCCGGCGCAACCTCGGCAGGTGAACCCGAATGAGTGACGAACTCGACCGCCCCCCTGCGGGTCCGCCCAGCCCGGCGGCACCGCGCGACGGCGGCGACCAGCGGCGTCCCGGGGAGGACGACGAGGTCGTACAGCCGGCGGGTGAGGCCGCCGCTTCCGGGGCCCCGGCCCCACCCGGGGCGTCCGGCCTCCAGGATGCAGCCGATGGGAGCGAACCCGGGGCGGGGGACGGCCCACGCCCGGCCGTGCCTGGGACGCCGGTACAAGGCGCTCTTGGTGATGGCGGCCGAGGGCCGGGCGATGGTCCGTCGACGGCGGGGGACGGCCCCGTGCCCGCCCCTGCCCCGACCAACGACGGGGCCGGGCCCCGAACCGATCCAGACCGCCAGGCCCCGGTCACCACAGACAGCCCCGCCACTGCGGCGGCTGGGGCGGGCGCAGGCCCGCCGGAGAGCCGGACGACGGCCGACGAAGACAGCCCGCCGGGGGTGGCCAGCCCAGCTACCCCAGCGGCGCCGGCCCCTCCCTTGGGAGCTGGTGCAGGGCCCACGACGGCCCCGGGTGACGGGTCGGGCGGGGTCGCCACGGATGGGGGGGGTGCCGGCACCGCCGGTACGCTCGAGGAACGGCCCGCTCCGGGTGCCCCCGTTGCCGGCGAGGCCGGGGACGAGCAGCGGCCCGCTGGCCCCGCGCCTGAGGGCACTCCGGCGGCGGCGGCCCCCGGTACGACTGCACCAGCCACACCAGAGGCGGCCCCAGCTGCACCAGCCACACCACCGGCGGCCCCAGCCGCACCAGCGGCACCAGCGGGAGGGGGGGGCGGCCAGGAAGCCGGCTTCGGGCTCGGGGGGGCCCCGGCTGACGCCGGTGAGCAGGAGTGGTCGGGCGACGACTACGGGCACGGCGACGGGAGCTGGGACGGCGGCGGGCCCGAGACGGCGGCGGCAGGCAACGGTGCCGGGGACCGGGGGGCCGCCGTAGGCCGCCGCCGGGCCGCGCCCGGAGAGCCGGCCGACGACTACCGCACGGCCGCAGACCTGGCGGCCGCGGCTGCCGCCAAGACCCGCAAGCAGGTCGTGCTGATGTCGGTGCTGACCGCAGTGGTGGTCGTGATCGGCATCGTGGCCTTCGTGATCAGCCGCGACGCGGCCGACACCGGCAACCAGGCGGGTGGCCCTGTCGGCACCACCCCGACCACCATCCGCACCGGGCCGACGATCCCCGAGGACCAGATGCAGAGCGTCCACGACCCGCTCACCGGGTTCACCATCAAGGTGCCCCGGAGCTGGCAGTCGTTCGAGACCCCAGTGGCCGACATCCGCCTGGTGATGGCCGCCGACGAGAACGACGGGCTCAGCATCCGCGTGATCCCCATCCAGACGCCGGCGACTGTGGACAACATCGCCAACTTCAAGGCCGTCACGGACACGATCGTGTTCGGCAACGAGCGCGCCCGGCTCATCCAGGAGCAGCTCGTGCGCCTCAACGGCCACCTGACCTACCACTACGTCTACACGTTCACCGATGAGGGCACCGGCCAGGAGGGCGTGCACGCCCACTACTTCGTGTTCGAGGGCAACCGCATGTTCTCGATCGTGTTCCAGACCATCCCCTCCCAAGACTTCCCCCGCTGGGCCGCGGTCTTCGACCAGGTGGCCGAGAGCTTCACGGTCGGCACCCCCACGGTGACCACCACCACCCCCCCCACCACCGTTCCTTAGAGACGGTCCGGGCCCGACGGCGGCGGGGACCGTCGGCGGACGACGGCAACGCCGCCGCACTGGGGCGTCGTCCACCTCGGCCAGGGGCGCAGGGCTACCCACCGTTGCGACCCCGCGCGCGAGCCGCCGCACGGCGGGCCAGGGGGTGGGGGGCGCAGGGCTACCAGGGCGTAGGTCCCGTTGCGACCCTCGGGCATCGAGGGGCCCCGAGTGTTCGCCGCCTGGACCCTTCCCAGCCGACCGGGACCACGGTCCCCGCGCCGGTTCCGGGACGCGGAGAAGGGGCGGTGGCCGAAGCCACCACCCCTTCTCGCCGCTACGTGCTCGGTACTTAGGTCTCGCTCAGATCAGAACACGTTGCAGCCGGGCGGAGCCGGCGGCAGGACCCCAGGCAGGATCTGGCCGATCAGGTCGAGAGCCGTGCCCACCGTGCCCAGGAGGCCACCGCTGGGGCTGGCCACGGCACAGTTGATGGAGTTGACGTGAGTGTGGATGTTGTCGCCCCCGTGGCCCTCGAGGCCGCCGCCCCCGACGAACCCGAGCACCAGCTCCAGGTCCTTGCTGATGCCGGGGACGGAGTCGCCGTTGAGGGCGGGGACCAACGAGTAGGTCTGACCGTTGGCCAGGGTGACGCTCCCGTCGATGACACCCGCCGGCCCCGCCTGGCGGTTGATGAGATCGACCCCACCGGTCATGTTGCTGTCGCTGCCGTCACCGTTGATCGTGCGCACGACCGGGAGCAGCGACGCCACCGTGGCGTTGATGCCCTTGACCGAGGCGTTGATCTCGTTGGCGTTGGCCAAGATGGCCGACACCGTGTTGTCGATGGACCCGGCGGTGTCGATGATGGCCTGAGCCTGCCCCGACAGCGGGGTGGCCGCCACCAGGATCTGCTCGGCCGTCTGGCCGATGCTGTTGAGCTTCTGGGTCTCGTCGAGACGGCTGACGTTGGACCCCGGGCCGACCTCGGTGACGATCACCCGCACCCGGTCGTCGATCTGCTTGGCCGCCAGCGTGGTGCGGCTCAGCATGATGACGGCGTAGAGGGCGAAGGCGATGACGAGCACGAGGTTGAGCCCGACGATCCCCGCCTCACCGGCCCGGGAGCCGGCCCGGCGGAGCCGCTCGCCAACCCCCCGGCTAGGGGTGAAGGAGGGCACAGGAGCTCCCTGTGATCGACGTCACCAGCGGGGCGTTGCAGGCGCTGTTGAGGTGACCGTTGACCGAGACCAGCCCGGCCAGGATGTTGGCCGCGTCGGCTTCGGCGGTGGTCAGGTTCTCGGTGGTGCAGTACTCACCGCACGAGCCTCCCCCGCCGGCGATGCCCTGGCGGGGCGAGTCCTGACCGTTCACCGCGGCCACCCGGCGGTGGATGTTCTGCACACCCAGGCCGTCGGCGGGGTCGTCGGCGTCGATCAGCAGGTCACGCACGCTGTTGACCTGGCCAAGGACGGTCACCAGCACCGAGGAGGTGTCCTTGAGGGACCCGTCGGTGGCCGTGAGCTTGTCGTTGATCGAGGTCAGGGCGGCGATGATCTGGTCGGCCTGGCCCGGGATGGGCTTGAGGGCGGGGTCGATGGCGGCCAGCGCCCCGTTGATGCGGTCGACCTGCGCGGGCAGGGTCTGGGTGTTGCCCCCGGCGCCAGTGACGGCCCGGTCGGCGGTGGCCAGGTTGCCGTTGATGGAGGCCAGGGTGTTGGTGATGATGATCAGGTAGACCACCACGACCAGCACCACGACGGTGAGCAGGATGACCCACACCCGCAGCCACCGGCTGAGGAACGTGGCCTGGTCGTCGCCCTGGCGGACCCGGGGCGCACTGCGCAGCTCGCCGCGCTGCCCCATTGTCATTGTCATTGTCTTCTCAGCCCCCTTACGGCACGCAGGCCGTGTTGGCGGTGGACGAAAGCAGGCCCCTGTCCAGGCAAGAGGCGAAGTTGTTGGCGTTGTCGGCCTGCAACAGGATGTTGGCGGTGTCGCTCTTGATCTGGGCGGCCAACGCCAACGTGGTGTTGAGGTTGGTGTTGATCTGGGCGACGCCGTCGTTGATCGAGCGGGCCGAGCCCAAGATCGTGGCCGCCGAGCCGTTGATCCCCTTGGCCGTGCCGTTGATGGTGCCCGCCGTGCCGTTGATCGAGGTGGCCAGCCCGTCGATGGACTGCGCCAGGCGGACCACCTCGTTGAGCTGTCCCTCGAGCGGCTCTGCCGTGTTGAGGATGGACGCGGCCAACTCGTTGGTCGTCCCCAGCTTGAGCACTGCCGCAGTGGCCGTGTTGATGCCATCTGCGGTGTTCGCGATCGTTCCGGCCTTGTCGTTGATGCTGTCAGCCGTCCAAGCCGTGCGATAGAGCAGTACGACTGCTATCGCAACGACTACGACGACGATGACCAGCGAAAACGTGGCCTGGCCAGCTTGTGATCTGGCCGACCTCCACCGCTGCATGTTCTCTCCCCCCTGAAGTGGTTGGGCCCGACGACGGGAGCGACTGGTAGAGCGACGAAGGGTGCGTCTGTGGCTGACCCGTACCTCTAGCACGTTTCGGCGGGCACTCTATTGCATGGTCTGAGCCGTAGCAACAGTGAGAGGGCACGCATTTCTCGCCGAGGCGTTCCAGACGGCCCGAGCGGGGCCCTGGGCAGGGACGCGCAACGACCCATGGCCTCCCACGAGGGGCAGCCATGGGTCGTCAACACCTCGCAGAGGGGCTGCGAGGTCGCGAAGTGGGCCCTCCGCTAGGAGGCGGCGCCGACCTCGCCCCGCTCGCGGGCCTCTTCGATCTCCTCGGCCTGCTCGACCAGCCCGGAGAGAGCCTCGTCGATGGTCTGGACGTCGCGGACGATGTCGCGCACGACCGGTCCGATGGGCTGGACCTGCAGGGCGATAGCCCGCACGCCCACCAGCACCGTACCGACGGTGAAGCTGACGTCCCGCAGCATCCAAGCCACGACGATCAGGTAGAGGGCGATGGTCGCTACCGCGACCGCAAGCCCGACGAACAGAAGGATGGACTCAATTCCCACGGGTTCCTCCAGGTTCTGGAATGCTCAACCGGCGGAGGCGGGCCCAACCGGGTGACAGATCGGACAGCCACCCCGTCGGGGCGGCCGGGATGGCGGGCGGGCGCTGGCCCAGGCTCACGAGATGACGCGCTGCAGGGCGGAGCCGTAGCGCATCGTCGCTTCGCGGGCCTTGCTGGTCAGCTCGCGGGTGCGGGCCAGCTTCGGGACGGCGTCGAGGGTGCCGGTGAGACCGACGCCGTGCTCGAGGATGTCGTGGGCGTAGGCCCGGATCTCCAGCACGGGGCGGTACACCTTGTTAAGGAAGTACACCACTGTCGGCGCCACCACCAGGATGAGCAGCAAGTCGCCGATCAGCCACCAGACGTTGATAGCGGCAATCACCAGGTCGTCCTCCGTTCACGCCACAGGTGCCGGGCGTCGGCGCCCATTGTATGTCACGAACCTATAGAGCGGAAGTCTGGATGTGAAGATCCCGCGACTACTTCGGAGCGCGCGCGTTCCAACTCTGGCCGTGACGGCCGATCAGCTGCTTACGAGGGCGTCGTCGACGAACGCGACGATGCGGCGCACGGCGTCGCGCACCGGGTCTCCCTGGCCTTCGGCCATGATCTGGCCCGAACGGTCGGCCTCGGCCACGTCCTCGTTCTCGGGGACGATGCCGGCCAAGGGCACGTTGTACTCGGCGCAGACCTCGCGGAAGAACTCCTCGTCGCCCTCGCGGGCCTTGTTGCCCACGCCGTAGACCCGCTTGAGACCCAGCTCCTCGGCCAGCACGATCGTGCGGCCGGCCGTCAGGATCGACTTGCGGCTCGGTTCCATGACGACCAGGAGCACGTCGGCGTAGGCCAGGGTCCCCCCCGACCGGCTCAGGTGCTCGAGGCCGGCCTCCATGTCGACGAGGGTCACGTCGGCCTCTTGGTCGATGGCTGCACCCAGGATGCTGCGCACGGCAGCGTGGCTACCGCACGTTCAGCCGGCCCCCGCCTGGGTGATCCGCATGGCATGGATGAGCATCACGTTGGCCGGGGTCATCACCCCGTACTCCCCGATCAGCTCCGACGGGGTCATGGCCCCGTCGCCACCGCCGACGATCATTCGCCTCGGCAGCACCGGCACGGCGTCGGTCTGGTTGAGGTCGAGCCCCAGGCTGATGGCCAGGTTGGGGTTCGAATCGGTGTCGATGGCCAGTACGCGCTTGCCCTGCTCGGCGTAGACCTGCGAGATCAGCGCCGAGATCGTGGTCTTGCCCACGCCGCCCTTGCCGACTACCCCGAGCTTCATGGCCTCTCCTTTTCGACTCGGTCATCTTCGCACAGCCGGGGTCGGACAGGGGGCGGTCCGTCGGCGTTTGCGGGCGGTAGGAGGCGGGCAGACCCCAACAGACCACAGAGAGTGATGAGAGGAGCCGCCATGTCCGACCCCGTGGCCGAGAACCCGGTGCTCGACGAGGACGACATGCCCCGCCGGCCCGACTTCGTCGAGCCCGTCAAGCCCATGGGCGACGAGCTCGAGCGCCGGATGGACGAGATCGAGGACCAGGACCTGACCGGTGAGGGCCGCCAGCAGCCCCGCCCCTACGCCCTTCCCGGCGAGGACGAAGGACCTCTCGGGGAGGGCGGACAGCTCCGCGGCCCCGATGCCGGGGGCGGCGGGTCGTCCTGACGGCCCCTGACGGCTCGCTACAGCCGGTTGACCGCGCTGCGGGCCAAGGTGACGGCTGCCTGGTTGCGCACCTGAAGAGTCTGGGTGGTGACGACCTGCACGATCAGCAGGCGGTCGCCCTTTAGTGTGTAGGCCGCGTCGTTGACCACGAAGGCCCGGTCGCCGACGCCCTCCACCTCGCGGGCGCCGAAAAGCTGGCGGGAGCGGTCGAACTGGTCGGTACCTCCGGCGGGGCTCAGCACCAGGGCCACGAACTGGCCGGTGCCCGTCAGGGTCCACCGGCAGGACTCGCTGGTGGAGGCCCGGGTACCCGTGCCGGGCCGACTGGCCAAGCTGGTGGCGGCCTGAACCTCGGCGGCCGTCAGGAAGCCGCAGACACCGGCCCCCTGAGCGATCTCGACGTTGGTGACAGGTACCGTCGGCGGGAAACGGGTGGTGGTCGGTCCCACTTGGCCGTCGTCGCTCTTGTTGTCGCTGCAGGCGGTGAGTACGGCGATAGCGGTGAGCACAACCGCGGCGGGCATTGCCCGGGTTCGCACCTCTTAGTTCTCCTTGTCGCGGTGGGCCCCGCCAGGGTCGGAGGCGGAGCCTACCGCTGGCGGGCCTCGACCACATCGAGGGACATCAACTGGTTGACCCCGATCCGCTCGACCATGCCGCTCAGGGACTCGATCTCCAGCCGTCCGCCCCGGTCGACCCGCTTGGCCACGCCCCGGGTCTCGCCCTTGGGCCGCAGCCGGACCTTCATCCGCTTGTCGAGCATGGCGCACCGTTCCCCATAGGCCGTGGCCACCCGGGCCGGGCCTTCGGACAGCTGCTCGGCCACCCGGTCGACAGCGTGGACCACCGCTTCGGTGAGGGCGTCGCGCTTCTCGGGGGTGTCGACCTCCAGGCGCATCAGGTCGAAGCGGATCGTGATCACCGCCGACTTCACCTGGCCGGGGCCCAGCTGGACCTCGGACTTCACCGCGCCCACCGGGTCGCCTGTCTCCTGCTCGATGATCCCGTCGGGCCACCACGTGGCCAGCTTCATACCCGTGGCCGCCTCGGCCCCCTCGGTCCCCGCCAGGGCGGCCACCATCCACGTGGCGTCGGACTCCTCGGGAGAGACCGACGGGCGCAGGACGATGGCCAGCGCCAGCGTGTCCGAGGGCGGGGACTGCCAGAGCGAGCCGTGCAGGCCCCGGGGGTTGATCTCGTGCTCGACGATCACCGCCGCTCCGTGGGGCGCGGCCTCCTGGTTGGCCCACGCCTGGGCCATGACCTCGCACGAGACGGCCACCGGGAAGACCCGCATGGGACGCCCGAAGCGCTCGATGGTGTCGGGCCCGACGTGGATGGGCTCCCGGGGACGGGCCGGCGCCGGCGCCTCGTCGCTCTCAGGCTCGCTGGCCCCGGCCTCGGCCTCGCCCGCGTCGGCCTCGCCGGGATCAGGCTCGCTGGCCCCGGCGCCCTTTTGCGGCGCGGCCTCGGCCGCGGGATCGTCGGTCGTTCCGGACTGGCCGTCGGGGTCGTTCACTCCGACACTCTCGCGCGTTACTTGCTGGTGAGGGGGATCAGGCGCTCCACCTTCCAGGTGCCGGCGTCGGGCACGAGGTAGAGGGTCCCGATGGGCAGAGTGCCCCCCAGCAGCTTGTGGAGGGGAACGAGCATGCGCACCGCCGCCCGGGGCGCTTCGGCCGCGGTCTCGTCGACCTCGTAGGTCACGCTGTCGAGGTCGTTGCCAGCCAGTTCGGACCGCAGGCCGTTGACGAGATCGGTCAGGAACTCGCTGGTCTCGGCCGGGCTGGCGTCGTCCGCGGCCAGCCGAGCGGCCAGGCCCTCGTCCATCCCCCGCTTGGTGGCCACGTCGAGGACCTCGGTGCGCCCGTCGGTCCCGATCAGCTCCCATACCTTGTGGTGCTCACCCCACACGACGGCCTCGATGAAGTCCTCGGCCGCGGCCAGGGCCCCCTCGAAGTCGACCGGTTCGGCCTCCGCGGCGTGGCCGTTGCCACCGTTCGACGGCTGGACGGGGGGTGTGCCCATGAGGTCGCCCGTGAAGTCGAAGTCCCCACTGAACTCGCTCATGGGCACGCCCCTTTCAGGGGCGGTCCCATGATTGCTGGCTGGGAGCTGCGCGCCTGCGCTGCGCTCCGGTGCTCGCTCATGGGCACGCCTGCGCTGCGCTCCGGTGCTCGCTCATGGGCGCTCCCATCCGATGCTTTCGAGGTAGTCGCGGACCAGGACCCGCTGAGGGCCGCCCAGTGCCTCACCGATGGCATGGTCGAGAGCGGTGTCGGCCTCGATCCGGAGCTCGTCGTCGGCGATCTCCCGGTGGGCCTTGTGGCGAGCTGTGAGGGCGACCTCCAGCCGTTCGTTGGGCAACTCGATCGTGATGCTCAGCTCGTCCTCCATGATGGCCCGGGCCTTCTTTCCGCCCAGCAGGGCCATGGCCAGATCGAGCTCTATGAGGAACTGGCTGCGCTGGGGCTCGGAGAGCGCCATCAGGTGGAAGACCCGCTCACGCAGCAGGGCGATGCGCTCGTCCGCCTTGACCTGGGCCAGGAGGTTGACGAAGTGGTCGACTCGGGTCATGGCCGGGAACTCGACCTTGAGGTCGTTCTCAGTGCGCTCCAGGCTGGCGTAGGCCTGGCGCCAGGCGTCCCCGTGCACCCGGGTGTCGAGCATGCTGACCGTGTCCTCGAACGACGCCAGAGCCCGCCGCAGGTTGGCCACCCCACCCAGGCCCACGTAGGCCAGGCCGAGGTTGTGCTTGGCCAGCGAGTACTGGTAGGGCATCGTGCCCCTGGTGAAGACCGTGAGCGACTCCTTGAAAGCGGCCACCGCCTCCTGGAGCAGGCGCTCGCGCTCGTCGGCCAGCTGGGAGGCCAGGGCGCTGAGGGCCACCCCCAGGCTGTGCTGGACGAGGGCGAAGTGGTACGGGGCCTCGTCGATGTCGACGTCGCCCAACGCCTCGGCGTAGTCCGAAAGGGCCGCTTCCAGCCCCTCGGCCGAGCCCTGGGCGGCGTGGGCCTGGCCCCGGTTGTGAAGGGTGGCCACCTTGCCCCGCCGCCCCTCGGCCGTACCCGTGTCGAACAGCCCGACCGCTCGTTCGAAGGCCTCCACCGCCCCGTCGAAGTCGCCTTGCTCGCTGCGGACCAGGCCCAGGTTGTTGAGGGCGGCCGCCAGTTCGGCCTCCCGCCCCGCCTTGCCCTCGAACAGCGTGGCCGCCTTGTCGAACAGCTCGGCCGCCTTCTTGCGGTTGCCCAGGCCCCGGTGGGCCGCGCCGGCGGCGTTGAGCACCCGGGCGTGCTCGACCGGGTCGAAGCGGGGGTCGAAGATGGACCCGGCAGTGTCGAAGTAGGTGAGGGCTCGGCGCAGGCCGTCGGCCTGGGTACCCGTCGACTCGGCGTAGGCCAGGCCCAGCCGGTAGGACAGGGCGGCGTGCTCGTGGGGGCGAGCCCCCTTGGGGGTCCTCGCCAGTTGCTCCTCCAGGGAACGGATGGCGTTTGCCCGGTCTGACATAGCGGCCTGTGCTGACATTACGGTGCCGGCGGCGGGCTGGCCGACGCCGTCTCCTCCTCGCTGCGCAATTCGTCGATGTGGCGGAGTATCTCGCGGATGGCGATGTCGATGGCTCGGGTCACGGGCTCGGACATCGCCCGCCCGGGCGTCTCGGGGTCCTCGGGTTGGCAACCGACCATCATGAGCTTGTCGGGCAACACCCCCAGTGCCTTGCTGAGCATGAAGACCCGTTCGGGGGTGGCCAGGTGCATGTCGGCCAGCATGTCCATGCGCTCCTCGAGCGACAGCAGGTTCACGTCGATCACGTCGGGCAGGATCATCATGACCTGGCCGGGCGGGCGGCCGAGGTCGACGCAGTCGGCCACCACCATGGCGTCGTAGCCCCTCTGCAACTCCTGCACCAGAGCCATCCCCCCGATCCCCGTCTCGACCACCTTGACACCTTTGGGCAGCTTCATGGTGGCCATACGCCGGGCCACCTCCACCCCGAAGGCGTCGTCGGCCCGCAGCACGTTGCCCACCCCCGCCACCAGGATCCTCATCGGCCGGCACCGCCGGGACCGGCCCAGCCGCTCACGCCTTGGTAATGGCGCCGGTGGCCGCCTCGGCCGCCCGCAGGGCGTAGCCCCGCACGACCCAGTAGGTCAGGTAGTCCTCCAGCTCGACCCGGGCCCGGCTGCTGAGGGTGCCGGCGTTGTCGGTGCGGACGTTGACCTCCGAGCCGATGACCTGGTCGAGGACGTCGAACAGCCGGCCCTCGTCGGATATCAAGTGGTCGCCGAGGTCGCTGTCCTCGCTGCGCAGGGCGGCCACGAGCTCGTCGGTGACGGCCACCACCTTCTCGGTGGGCGGCATGGCGTCGTCGGGCGTGGTCGTGAACGCCAGCTCGACGTCGTCCTCCTCGACCTTGCGGACGCAATAGCCCTTGGTGAAGGCCGCATTGGCCCACACCGCGAAGTTGCCGGGCTGGGCCTCGCGCTCTTTGGTCATGGCCTCGTTGAGCAGGCGGCGGGCCAGCTCGGTGAACGGCTCGGACTGGGCCAGCGCCCGGGCCCGGTAGGCCATCTGGTCAGCTTGGAGCAGCCCCTCGCTCACTGAAGCTCGTGCCCCCTGATCTGCAGGAGCTGGACGGGCTGTTCGGCCCCCGCCCCGGCCCCGTGGGAGTGGCCACCGTGGCCGTTGCCCTCCGCGCCGGCCTCGGCCTCGGGGTCGATGACCTCCAAGCGGCGGAAGTTGGGCCAGTGGCGGCGCAGGGCCTCCTCCACACCGCCCGTCAGGGTGGCGTTGGAGCTGGGGCACCCGTCGCACGAACCCAGCATGCGCACGGTGACGACCCCGTCTCGGATCCCTTCGAGGGCGATGGTGCCCCCGTGGGACTCCACGAAGCCCCGCAGCTCCTCGAGGGCGGCCCCGACGGCCTCTTCGGCCTCGGCGATGTCACGCCCGTCGGCGACCTCGCCGAGGTCGTAGATGCCCAAGAAGGGCCCGGCGATCTCGTCCTCGCCCACGTTCTCCAGGAACACCTCGCCCCGCCACGCCCGGATCATCTCCACCAGCCGGCCCAGGCCCTCGCGGTGGAACACGTCGACCCAGTCGAGCAGCTCCTGCACCTGCTCACGGACCTTGTGGTCGGGGTGGCTCAACAGCTCGTCGGCCAGTTCGCCGACGCGGGGCATGATCTCGAGGTAACCGAGCTGCTCGACGTCGCTCACGGCGCCATCACCCCTTCAGCGTTCATACCAAGCTCCTCACGGATCATCGCCAACACCTTGTCGACGGTCTCCTCGACTTCTTCGGAGAAGCCGAGGCCGAAGGATCGGTCTCCCGGCTCCACTTCTATGACAACGGTATCGGGGGGGAAGCCCTTCCCCCACCGGCAGATGGCCAGGATGTGGTCGAGGTCGATGATCCCCCCGATCGACTCGGCCAACCTCTCGGTGATGTCCTCGTCCTCGGGCAGCTCCAAGTCCAGCTTGTAGCGGCGGATGGTGCCTGCGGGGTCCACGTCGCGGGGCATGGCCCCCACCAGGACGACCTTGTGGGGGCGGTACTCCATCAGGCGGTCGAGCACCCGGTGGCCCGAGACCGACAGGTCTTCCACCGACACGCCCTCGGGCCATTGCTCGCCCTCCACCCGCCTGATGAACTGCGTGCCGTAGTCGAGGTCGCGCAGCCACGGCAGCCCGATCCCGGCCACCAGGACGCGCCGCTTCTTACGGGGCTTGGCCGTCGGCTCGGCTGTGGTCTCGGTGTCGGTCATCGGTCCAAAGTAGGCGACGCCCCCGCCATAGCGGGGGCGTCACGAAAGATACATGGCCGCTGGTTGGCGGCCTGACGGCCGCCTACTCGAACGTGCAGCCGCAGGAGTTGACCTCCCGCACGATGACGCCCTTGCCGGTGTCCATGTGGGTGGTGCAGGGCATGCACGGGTTGAGGCTGCGCACGGCCCGGAGAACGTCGATGCCCTTGATCTGGTCCTCGGGGACCGACTCCAGCAGGGGCGTGCCCACCACGCACTCCTCGTAGGGGCCGAGCTGGCCGAACGGGTCGGTCGGGGCCGCGTTGAGGGTGGACGGGGTGGTGATCTGGTAGTTGACCAGCTTGCCCTTGTCCATCTCGATGTGGTGGATCAGGAAACCGCGAGCGGCCTCCCAGAAGCCCACGCCGATGCGGTGGTCCTTGGGGATCTTGAAGGGCGTGTGCACCTTGGTCTCCCCGGCCCGCCAGTACTCGAACGCCTGGAGCAGGCAGTTCATGGCGATGGTGGCCACCAGGGGGATGGCGTAGGCCCGGCCCCGGTTGCGCTCCCAGCAGTTGAGCGTGCGGGGCACGGCCCAGAACAGCTCGGTCTCGGGCAGGGCGTGGCGGGGCAGGAGCATGCGCACCCCGTCGCCCGTCGACTCGAAGAACGGGTTGTCGGGGATCTTCTGGGCCAAGGCGATGCCCCAGATCTCCCCGTAGGCACCCGTCTCGATGACCTTGCGGTCCCAGCGGGGGGCCGTGTCCCAGGTGTAGCGCTCACGGAAGTTGGTGGCCGTGGGCTTGGGGATGGTGGTCTTGTTCCACGGGTGGTAAGGCGACAGGGGGTTGCCCAGGGGGTCGGTCTTGAACTTCTGGGGCCCGGTCTTGGTCCAGTCCTCGTAGAACGAGTGCTCGACGAACTCCTCGTAGCCCATGTTGATGTCGGTCAGGTTGGTGGTGACCAGCTTGCCGTCGA
>JBFMCT010000004.1 GCA_040754375.1 Actinomycetota bacterium | reverse complement strand
CTGGGGGTGGCCTTCGGGGCGGCCTGGACGCCGTGCGTGGGGCCCCTATTGGGCGCCGCTCTGACCCTGGCCGCGGTGTCGGGCGAAGTGGGCCGGGGCGTGCTCCTGCTCGTCGCCTACGCGGCCAGCATCGGGGTGCCGTTCGTCCTCGTCTCCCTGGGCCTGGCCTCGTCCCCGTCCGCAGCGGCCCGGCTCCGGCGGGCCGCGCCCCGCGTCCAGCGGGCCGGGGGCCTGGCCATGGTCGCGTTGGGCGCGCTGCTGGTTACGGGCGCCTACGGCCACCTCACGTCCTACCTGGCCCGCTTCGCCCCCACGGTCGGCCTGTGAACGCGGCTCGCGGTTCGTTCCCCAGGAAGGGGGCGGTAACCTCACCTCGACCGCGACGGGAGGCGAGTTGGCGGAGCCGGGGCGCGACGAGAGGGGTTCGGCCCACACGGGTGGGCTGTCGCGCCGTTCGCTGATCGCCTTCCTCGTCGTCGGCGGCGTGGCCGCTCGGCGCGGCTGGTGGCGGTCCGCCATGGCCGCGACAGCGCCGGTCGGCTCACCCCCGGTCACGGTCGCTCGCCCCGGGCGCCTGTCCGCCGGCCCGTCGTTCGTCGACCCGACGGTCACTCGGTACGGCCACGACCACATCCATCTGGGCCCCGGTGTCTACGTGGCCCCCTTTGCCCGCCTGCTGGCCGCCGGGCCCGGGCGTGACATCCATGTCGGCTCGCACAGCGACGTACAGGACAACGTCGACGTCGACGCCCTTCGGGGCGCCGTCTGGATCGGCGACCGGGTGGCCCTGGCCCACGGCTGCACAGTGAAGAACGGGGCTGTGATCGGCGGGACCGGGCCAACCCACGAACCGGCGTTCGTGGGCTTCAACGCCGAGGTCGACGGCGCCACCGTCGAACCCGACGCCATGGTGCTGCACTTGGCCCGGGTGGGCCCGGGCGTCCGTGTCCCGGCCGGGCGCAAGGTGATGCCCGGCCGCAACGTGGTGTCCCAGTCCCAGGTCATGGACAAGTCGGCAGCCGTCACCGAGGCCGACCGCCTCTTCATGGAGGGTGTGATCGAGGTGAACGTCGCGCTGGCCCACGGCTACGCGGCACTGGCGGCCGAGAGCCCCTCCAACGTCAGGGGGGTCAACTACGACCCCGGAGATAACCCGTTCAACCCCGGCCGCGACCTGCCGACGGTCAGCGGCCAGCCGGTGCGCGACCCCAACGCCCGAGGCCGCGTGATCGGCGACGTACGCCTGGCCGACGGGCTCTCGCTGCGGCGGGTGGTCCTCAGCTCGCTGCGGGCCGACGAGGGCGAGCCCTTCGTCGTCGGGACTATCTCGTCGCTGGGCACGCACAGCACGTTCCACTCCCTGGAGCATGCGGGCCTCGACCTCGGCGATCGCGGGACCTACGGGCCGCGGTCGCTGGTTCACGGCGGGCCGGCCTTCGACGGCGTGACCCGGACCGGCCCCGGCCTGCGCCTGGGCGCAGGATCGGTGCTGTTCCAATCGCACACGGGCACGGGGGTGACGATCGGTGCCCGGTCCCTCGTACAGGCCACCACGTTGGCCGACGGGGCGGCCGTTCCTGCTCGGACGGTGATGATCGGCGGCCACGTGGTCGGGGCCGTCGAGTGGTGAGGCGCCCGCCACTGGTCATCGGCGCGTCGGGCGCGGCAATGGCCGCAGTGGTCACGGCGGTCGCCCGTCGGGCGCGCCGCCGACGGGTGGCACCCATAGGACCGCCTCGGGGCCTGCGAGCGGTACTGCGCGACGAGCTCGTGCCATCGAGCAACGGGCGGGTGGCGTGGCGGACCTGGTGGGAGCTGTCGTGGGACCACCATCCGCGCGCTGTCGGTTACGAGGTGCGGGCGGTCACCACCGAGGGGCCGGCCCGGGAGCTGGCTCGTCGGGACGACCGGCTGCTACGGGTCGAGGCAGCCGCGGGCGACGACCCCGCCGGTGACCAGCCTGCCCGGCGCGACCTTCTGCTCGCCCTCCAGCAGGGCCAGCTCGCCTACCAGGTCAGGGTCGTCGCGCCCGGCCCGACGACCGGGGCCTGGTCGCCGGCGTTGGCCGTCGGCCGCCGGCACTGACAGCGGCCCACCCTGTAGCCCGGCCGACCGGCCGGCGTTGGGTCACGCTCAGCGGATGCCGGTGCGGGCATCGGCCCCCGGGGGGCGGGCCTCGACCAACCGGAGCAGGGCCTCGGCGGGAACCGACAGGGGGTCGGTAGTGCGGGTCACGAGCAGGTCGGTGTCGAGCACGCCGCCCGTCACGGTGGGCCCGAACGGGCTCCAGAACGCCCCGTCAGCGGTGACCGTGAGCTCGGGCGGCAACTCGGGCGTCCCGGCGACGATGCCCTGGCCGTTGGCACGGGCCCGTCCCCGGCGGACGACGGGCCGCACCACGTGGTCCTCGTCGGGCACCCCCAGGGAACGGTGAAGCTCGCACAGGCGAGCCATGTCGTCGGGGTCCCCGCCGTCCTCGACGGTGGTCGCGACCCGCACCCGCAGCCCGGCGTCCACCAGGCGGGGTACGGCCTCGACCACCTTGCGGAAGTTGTCCGGGCCCCGGGCCTCGTCGTTGCGGTCCGGCTCGGCGCTGTCGAGCGACAGTTGCAACCGCAGCGGCAGCCCGGCCAGGGGCCTCAGGGTGGCCAGTCGGGCGTCGGTGAACAGCGTGCCGTTGGTGAGCACGACGGTGGGCAGGACCTCGGCCATGCGGGCCAGCACGGTCGGCAGCTCGGGACTGAGGAACGGCTCGCCCCCCGTCACCCCCATCTCGGTGAACCCCAGCGCTGCGGCCTCGTGGGTGAGCCCCACCATGCGTTCGCCGCTCAACGCCCGCCGGGGCACCCCGGGGGCCGACTCGGTAAGGCAGTAGGTGCAGGCCAGGTTGCAGGAGTAGGTCGAGTAGAGCCACACCCGTCCCGGCAGCCGGCCATCGGCGACGGCACCGGCGACGGCACCGGCGACGGCACCGGCGACGGTCATGGGGCCACCGCGGCGGCCGCCAACCGAGCCTGGGTCTGCGGGGAGGTGGGCAGGGCCAGCGACGTGCACAGTCGGTTCAGGAACATGGTCGCGCCCACGGTCACCGTCAGCTCCACGACCTGGTGGTCGGCCAGTACGGATGACACGGCCGCCCAGGTCTGGTCGTCGACCGTACCCCGGCCCACAGCCAGGGCGTCGATCCAGGCGACAGCCGCGGCCTGGCGCTCGTCCAAGCCGGGAGGCCGCTGGCCGGGGGGTGTGTCCCGCAGAGCGGTCACCATGGCGGGAGTGAAGCCCATGTCCCAGGCCACGACCGTGTGGGTATCGACGCAGTACCGGCACTCGAGGACGGCCGAGGTCCGGAAGATGGCCATCTCCTTGATGTCGGCCGGCAGAGCCCCGGGCCCGAGAGCCGCACCCACGAACGGCAGGGTGGCCACCGCCAGTTCGGGCACGGTCGCCAGGGCCCGGGCGATGACCCCCGGGTCGCCGCCCTCGTAGAGGTGGCGGACGAGCAACGGGGCCTGGTCGGCATCGACGAGAGCTACTCGGGCGTTCACGGTGCTTACCGTTGCACGCGCCTGGCCGGGGCGCACGGCCTGGACCGGGAGTTCCGGGTTTCGTAACCAAAGGGCCCGGGCGCGGTCCGTCCCCGTCCTGCTATCCAGTGGGGATGGCCACCCACGGTCCCGACGAGACCCCAGTCCTCCCGGCTCGGAGGATGGCCCAGGGACTGGCCGTCCTGCGCATCTTCGTGGGCCTCATATTCCTGGCCAACGGGCTGGCCAAGCTGTTCGGCTTCACCACTGTGACCGTCGGGCCCTACACGGCCAACCTCATCGACCGCGGGGCAACCGGTTTCATCCTGCGCTACGAGGGCCTGGAGAACCCGGCGGCCGGAGGAGCGGGTAGCCAGGTGCCGGGCGTACAGCCGGTCGTGCGCTTCCTGCTCGACAACTTCGACGTCGTGCAGTGGCTCGTCACCGCCCTCGAAATCGGTGTCGGCGCCCTGCTGGTGGTCGGGTTGGCCAGCCGGGGCGCGGCCCTGGCCGGCCTGGCCCAGCAGGTGGGCCTGGCCCTGCTCTACGCCTCGTCCAACCGGTGGCTGTTCGAGCAGCCCCACGAGTACGTCCCGCTGGCCATCCTGCTGGCCGTGCCCTCAGGGCTGGTCTGGGGCCTCGACGGCCGACTTAGCTGGGCCCGGGCGAAGGCCGGTCGCTTCCCCTTCTGAGAACTTGTAGTTGAAGGTCCATGAGCACGACGACGTGTGAGCCGGGAGCCATCAGCGACCGGCGGCCGACCCTGGACAACGCCTCAATGCCTTTGACATAATCCTGCACATGGGCGGAGGCGGCCTGGCGGGGAGTAAAGCAGGCGAGGGCCGGGCAGGCCCGAGGTCGGTCCGCCGAGCCCTGGGGATGATGATCGTGCTGGTCCTGGCCGCGGACGTGACCGCCCTCATGACCATCGAGCCCGGGGCCGCCGGTGACGGTGATGGGGCCGGGGGCGAAGGCCGGGCCAAGGAAACCTCGGTGGCGGCCGAAGCGATCCAGACCACCACGGCACCGGTGGTCTTAGCCGTCGAAGACTTCTCACCCGGTACGGCGGCGGTCCCGGCGTAATGTCGCCACTCGTGGGGTTCGAGGTCCTCCGATGCCTACGACCGGTTCATGGGCAGGTACTCCTCCGCGCTCGCGTCACTGTTCGCGACGTTCTGCGGAGTCGAGCCGGGACAAAGGGCCGTCGATGTCGGATGTGGCCCCGGTTCGCTGACGAGCGAGCTGGTCAAGCGACTGGGCGCTCCGTCGGTTGTCGCGGTCGATCCGTCAGCGTGCTTCGTCGAGGCCGTGCGCGAGCGCTATCCGGGTGTTGAGGTGCATCGTGCTTCCGCCGAGCGGCTTCCGCTTCCCGCCCGCACGTTCGACGCGGCGCTCGCTGAGCTCGTCGTGCACTTCATGACCGATCCGGTGGCCGGCCTTCGTGAGATGAGTCGTGTAGTCAAAGCCGGCGGCGTTGTGGCGGCGTGTGTGTGGGACTTCGATGAGGGAGGGAGCCCGCTCAGCCTGTTCTGGGAGGCGGCGAGGGGCCTCGACCGAGACGCCCCCGGCGAGAACTCGCTCCCGGGAACCCGCCGCGGTCATCTCGCGCAGTTGCTGAAGGAAGCAGGGGTCGAGGCGATCGGAGAAGCGAAGCTGACCGTCGAGGTGGAGCACCCCAGCTTCGAGGAGTGGTGGGAGCCGTTCGAGCTCGGGGTTGGCCCAGCCGGTTCGTATGTCGCGGGCTTGGGCCTGCTCGAGCGGGGACGATTGGCCGACCGGTGTCGTCAACTCCTTCCAGAACCGCCGTTTGTGGTGTCCGCGTCTGCGTGGGCCGCAAGTGGACGGGTAGCTGCCCGCTAACCTCTCGTCCTACCGCACGAGGTGTCCGTCGCGTAGCCCGCGACGAAGACGACCGCTGGTCGGTATAGGACTTCGTCCAGTGCTTCGTCCAACTTTGCCATTGCCATCACCACTGCGCGCCTCACGTCCTCAGTGTCCCAGCGGTGCGTGGCCTTCCACCTCTTCCTGCCGGTCAGCGGAATCCCGGCCGGCGTAGGCCCGGATCATCCACGCCCCCTACTTGTCCTTGTACATGCTTCCCGCCATCACTTCATGGTACTTCACCCCGCGCTAAGGATGTAGTTCGGATGTAGTAAACGGGCTCGGGCACGAGAAGAGGCCCTCCGGAGAGGGCCTCTGACCTGCACTTTTGTGGAGCGGACGACGGGATTCGAACCCGCGACCCCAACCTTGGCAAGGTTGTGCTCTACCAGCTGAGCCACGTCCGCGTGTAACCGACCCCAACTCTAGCAACCTCAGCGGCCGGTGTGGCCGAACCCGCCGGTGCCGCGGTCGGATTCGGGCAGGGCGTAGACCCGGACGAAGCGGGCCTGTTCCACCCGCTGGACGACGAGTTGGGCGACCCGGTCGCCGCGGTGGACCTCGTAGGGCGTGGCCGGGTCGGTGTTCACCAGGAGAACTCGCAGCTCGTCGCGGTAGCCCGAGTCGATGAGCCCGGGGGCGTTGAGGACGGTAACGCCGTGGCGCAGGGCCAGCCCGCTACGGGGCAGGACGAAGCCGGCCCAGCCCTCGGGGATGGCCAGGGAGATGCCCACGGGGACCAGGCCCCGGCCACCGCCGGCCGCCAGTACGAGCCCTTCCCGGGCCACCAGGTCGGCCCCGGCGTCGGCCAGGTGGGCGTAGGAGGGCAGGTCGAGCTCGGGGTCGAGCCGCACGACGGGGACGTCGATCACGGCCGGAGCATACGATCGCCCTTCATGCTCGTCTGGCTCGACCTGGAGATGACCGGTCTCGACCCCGCCCGCCACGCCATCGTGGAGATCGCCACGCTGATCACCGACGACGAGCTCGAGATCGTGGCCGAAGGGCCCGACCTCGTCGTCCACCAGCACCGCGAGGTGTTGGCGGGCATGGACAACGTCGTGCGGGCCATGCACGAGCGCAGCGGGCTGCTCGACGCCGTGGTCGAGTCCTCGCTCACCCTCGAGGAGGCGGGCCGGGCCACGATGGAGTTCGTCCGCCACCACGTGCCCGAGGCCAAGACGGCCCCGCTGTGCGGCAACTCGATCGGGACCGACCGGCGGTTCCTGGCCGCCCACCTTCCCGAGCTCGACGAGTACCTCCACTACCGGTCGGTGGACGTCTCGACGGTCAAGGAGCTGTGCCGGCGCTGGTACCCCGAGGTGTTCGCGGCCGCCCCCGACAAGTCGAGCGCCCACCGGGCCTTGGGCGACATCCGCGAGAGCGTGGCCGAACTGCGTTATTACCGCTCGTCGATCTTCGTGCCCGGGGGCACGAGGACGGTGAGCGCCCCCGGCCGCGAGACATAGCGCAGGGGCGGGCGCAGGCGCACGACCTCGCCGTCGAGGGCCACGTCGACGAGGTCGCGGGGCAGGTCGATCACCAGTTCACGCGACTCCCGTTGCACCAGCAGGGGCGAACGGTCGAGCCAGCCGGCCACCAGTGCGGCCGTCACCCGGGCCCGGGCCAGCGGGGAGTCGGCCCGGGCCAGGCGGAAGTCGAGGACGTTGGAGCCCAGGCCCTCCCGGGAGTTGAGGCGCAGCAGGCCTCGGCCGTAACGGCCGTTGCCCACGAACACCATCCACGCCCGGTAGCGCCGGCCGTCGATCATGACCGTGAACCGGTGCCCGTGGCGCAACTGCTCCCAGGCGGCCGCCACCGTGGCCAGGCCCTTGGGCCAGCGCTGCTCGTGGACCTCCCGGGTCACCACGATCCGTGGGTAGATACCGATGCTGGAGTTGTTGACGAACCGCTGGCCGTTCACCTCACCGAGGTCGACCTTCACCACCTGGCCGCCGGCGGCCGCCCGGCCCGCGGCCTCCAGGTCCTCGATGCCCACCTCCCGGGCGAAGTGGTTGCGGGTACCGGCGGGGACGGGCACGAGGGGCACGCCCGTCCCGGCCAGGACCTGGACGGCGGTCCGGACCGTCCCGTCCCCCCCGGCCACGGCCACGAACGCCGGTCCCGTGGCTACGGCCTCCCCCATCACGGCCTCCAGGTCGTCCCCGTCGAGCTCGTGCACGGCGCTGCCCGGGAAGTGGGGGGCGACGTCGGCCACCTCGGTCCGGTCCGGGCCCGACCCGGGGTTGACGAACACCACGCCGGCCACGGCGCCCGACCGTAGCGGGCTACGTTCGTCCCATGGGCGTCAGCTGGGCCTTCCTCGACCACCCCGGCCCCATCGCCTTCGCCCACCGGGGCGGCGCCAGCGAGCTGCCCGAGAACACCATGGCCGCCTTCGAGCACGCCGTGGACATGGGCTACCGCTACCTGGAAACCGATGTCCACGTGACCGCCGACGGGGTGGTGGTCGCCTTTCACGACAGCTCGCTCGACCGGGTCACCGACCGCACCGGGCGCATCGCCGAGCTGCCGTGGTCCGAGGTGCGACGGGCACGGGTCGTGGGACGCCCGGGCGGCAACGCCAGCGATGGCGACCACCGCATCCCGCTCATCGAGGACGTGCTGGCCGCCTGGCCCGATGTCCGGGTCAACATCGACCCCAAGGCCGACCGCTCGGTGAGCCCCCTGGTCGAGGTCCTGCGGCGCACCCAGTCGTTCGACCGGGTGTGCGTGGCCGCCTTCTCCGACCGCCGTCTGGCCCGCTTCCGCCGCCTGACCGGCGGCCAGGTGTGCACCGGGATGGGCCCGGTCGAGATCGCCCGCCTGCGGGCCGCCAGCGTGGCCGGGGTGGCCGGGCCGTTGGGCGGGGCGTGCGTGCAGGTCCCGGTCGCGGTGGGCCGGGCCACCGTGGTCGACCAGCGCTTCGTCGACGCCGCCCACCGCCGGGGCCTGCCCGTGCACGTGTGGACGGTCGACGACGAGCACGAGATCGGCCGACTGCTCGACCTGGGGGTGGACGGGATAATGACCGACCGACCGGCAGTGCTCAAGGACGTACTGGCCCGCCGCGACCAGTGGGTCGGCCGCTAGGTGACCGCCAACCCCGCGAAACCTGCGCGGGTTTCGTAGCCTCGGCCGGACATGACACTGACGGCGGAGCAGCAGGCCGTGGTCGACAGCCAGGCCCGCCGGCTGGTCGTACGTGGCGGCCCGGGGACCGGCCGGACGACGACGTTGGCCGAGCGCTACCTGGCCCTGGTGAGCACCGGGGGCGTCGCCGCCGGCCGGGCCCTGATCGTGTGCCGCGACCAGGCGGCCGCCCGCCGGTCGTGGTCGCTAATCGAGGGCCGCGTGGGGCGCACCGGGTACGACGTGTTGCCGGCCACCAGCGCGCTCTCCCTGGCCTGGGACATCGTGGCCCGCTCGGGGCGCGATGTTCACTTGGTGATGGGGAGCGAGCGGCGGGCGCTGGTCCGGTCCCTGCTGGCATCCGAACCGGCGGCGGCGTGGCCCGTGCTGGGCCGGTTCCTGGGTAGGCCGGCCTTCGCCACCGAGGTCGCGTCGGCCCTCGAAGGGCTCGACGGGGTCGACGGGCTCGACGGGGTCGACCTCGCGTCCGCCGGGCCCCGCTGGGCCGAGCTGGCCTTGTTCGCAGAGCGCTACCGAGCGGCCCTGTCGGCCTCCGGCGGGCTCGACGTGACCGGGCTCATGGCCGAAGCGGCGGCGCTGGCCCCTCGCCACGGTCAGCGGTTCGACCACCTGCTCGTCGACGACGCCGACGACCTGACCCCGGCGGCGGGGGCGCTGCTGGCCGCCCTGGCCGGCGAACAGACGGCGGTGACGGCCGTGTACCCGCTGGGCCACGGGGCCACGGCCCTTGCCGGGAACGGCGCCCAGGAGGTCGCGCTGACCAGGTCGTTCCGGGCCGCTCCCCCCGGGAGACTGGTGCGGTGCGCCCACCCCTCGATCGAAGCCGAGGCGGTAACCGGCGCGCTGCTCGAAGCCCGAGCCGCCGGCGTGGCCTGGAGCGAGATGGCCGTGCTCGTGCGCGCGCTGGACCGCCGGGCCCGGTCGATCGGGCGGGCAATGGCCCGCCACGGTGTGCCGGCCGTCACCCCGCCCCAACTGGCCCGGGGCGAGCCCGTGGTCGACGCCGTCGTCGACCTGCTGCGCTGGGTCGGGGGCGACGGCTCCGCCCTCGACCGCCTCCTGGTATCGCCCCTGACCCACCTGGTAGCTCCGAGCCCCGCGCTGGTGGCGGGCGGGGCCGGACCTCCGGGCGGCGGGGCGGGCCTGGTCGACCCGTTCGTCGTCAGGGCCGTACGCCAGGAGGCCCGGGCCGGGGGGCGGGCGTTGGAGGACGACCCCCGGCTGGCCCCGCTGGTCGCCCTGCGTGACCACCTGCGGGCCCGGGCGGCCGCGGGCGACAGGCCATCGGATCTGGCCTACGAGGCGTGGGCCGCCGGCCTGGCCGACCTGGGCACCACCGGCCTGGGGGCGGTGGACGACCGTGCCCTCGACGGCCTGGTGGCGTTGGTGGACGGGCTGGCCGCCTTCGAGGAACGCCACGGCGCCCGGGGCGCGTCCCTGGCCCAGGCCCTGGCCGCCTGGGACGAGGGCGACCTCGTCCCGTCGCCCTGGCGGCTGGCCGCATCGGCGGGCACGGAAGGGGTGACGATCAGCTCGATCGCGGCGTCCGCCGGCCGGGAGTGGCACACGGTCGTGCTGGCCGGTTGCGTAGAGGGGGAACTGCCCCGCACCCGTACCGGGACGCCCTTGTTCGACCCGGCCCGGCTGGGCCGGCCCCCGGGCGGGCTGGACGACGAACGGGCCCTGTTCGGCCTGGCCACCAGCCGGGCTACGGCCGCCCTGGTAGCCGTGGCCGCCCCCGAACCGGGCGTGCTGCTCAGCCGGTTCGTCGAGGACTGGCCCCCGGCGGCCGACGTCCACCTCCCCCTCGCCCCCGGTCGCCCGGCCCCGGCCCGGCCCATGACGGCCGGCGCCGTCCCCCTGTGGCCCGGAGGGGCCCTCACCCTCTCGGCCACCCAGCTGGCCACCTATGACGACTGCCCGCTGCGCTACGCCTACTCCTACGGCCTGCGGGCGCGCGACGTGGCCGGCGTGCACGCCAACCTGGGCACGCTCGTCCACCAGGTCCTGGCTACCTTCCTGGGCCCCGAGGGCGACGTACCACCGACCCAGGAGGGCCTGCTGGCCGTGGCCGAACGGGTGTGGACCGACGACATCGCCCGCTACCGGCCCCAGGCCGAGGAGGCCCGGCGCGACTTCGTGACCATGCTGGCCGGGTGGTGGGAGGACGAGGGCCCCGGCTCGGGCCGGTTCCCCGACGTGGTGGCCACCGAGCACGGGTTCGAGGTCGAGGTCGGCCCCCACCGCCTGGTCGGGAGCATCGACCGGCTCGACCGGGTGCCCGGGGGCCTGCGGGTCGTCGACTACAAGACGGGCAAGAAGGACCCCTCCCCGGCCGACGTGGCCGACGACCTCCAGCTCGCCATCTACCACCTGGCGGTGCTCCGCGACACCGTGCTGGCGGCCCACGGCCCCCCCGTCGCCCTCGAGCTCCACTACCTGCGCTCGCGCCAGCGCTACACCCAGGCCATCACCGCGGACCACCCGGCGCGCACCGAGTCCCGGGTGCTCGAGGTGGCCGCCCGCATCGTGGCTGAGGAACTGGCCCCGTCGGTCGAGGCCAACTGCCGCACGTGCGCGTTCCACCGGCTCTGCCCCCTGCAGGACGCGGGCCGCGAGGTGGGCATCGGGTGACCACGACCGACGAGGCCGGCCTCCGGCTCACGGTCGAGCAGCAGGCGGCGGTGGACGCCCCCCTCGCCCCCCTCCTGCTGGTGGCCGGCGCGGGGACGGGCAAGACGACGGTGATGGCCCAGCGCATCCTGGGCCTCGTCCGCAACCAGGGGGTGGCCGCCGAGCACGTGCTGGGCCTCACGTTCACCAACAAGGCGGCCTTCAACCTGAAGGAGAAGGTGCGCACCGCCCTCGGGCCCGACGCCGGGGTGACGGTGGCCACCTACCACTCCTACGGGGCGGCCATCGTGCGCGACCACGCCCTCGACCTCGGCCTCGACCCCGGCACCCAGTTGCTCGACCGGGCCCAGGCCTGGCAGCTCCTGTTCACGGTGTTCGACGAGTTCCGGTTCGAGCGGCGCAGTGCCCTAGCCCCCGAGATCGTCCTCGAAGCGGCCCTCACCCTGGCCAGCCGGGCGGCCGACTACCTGGTCCCGGTGGAGGCCATCGAGGCCGACTGCGACCGCCTGGCGGCCGAGACGCCGTGGAAGAAGGTGGCCGACACGGCGCGGGCCCGCCGGGAGCTGTGCCAGGTGGTGGCCGCCTACGAACGGCGCAAGCGGGAGCGCAACGTGTTGGACTACGGCGACCAGTTGGCCCTGGCCGTGCGGCTCCTGGCAGACGAACCCGCGGTGGCCGACGCCGAGCGGGCGCGCCGCCCCGTCGTGCTGCTCGACGAGTACCAGGACACGAACTACGCCCAGCGCCGGCTCCTGGAGCTGATCTACCCACCGGGCTCGGCCGTCACCGCCGTGGGCGACGACATGCAGTCGATCTATGCCTTCCGGGGCGCCCACCTCTTCAACATCCTGCACTTCGACGACCACTTCGCCATCGCCGGCGAGCCTGCGTCCCGCCAGGCCCTGCAGGTCACCTTCCGCTTCGGGGAGCCGCTGGCCACGGTGGCCAACCGCATCCAGGACCGGGTGGGCGACGCCCTGCACAAGGAGCTGCGTCCCGCCCCCGGCGCCCCCCCGACGACTGTCGAGTGCTTCCTGGCGGCCGACGACGGCGAGGAGGCGGCCACCATCGCGGCCGACATCGCGGCCCGCCACGGCGCGGGCGCGCCCTGGTCCGACCACGCCGTGCTGTGCCGCAAGCGGCGGCTCATCCCCGCCATCGTGGCCGCCCTGGCCGCCGAGGGCGCCCCCGTCGAGGTGGCCGGGGCCAGCGGGCTGCTCGACCGCCCCGAGGTGGTCGACCTGGTGGCCTGGACCGAGGTGCTGGCCGACCCCCGGGCGCTGGTCCCCCTCCTGCGGGTGCTGGAGGGGCCCCGCTACCGCATCGGGCGCCGCGACCTGGCCGCCCTGGCCCGCCACGGCCGCACGCTCGGCGCCACGCTGGCCGAGGCCGTCGAGGACCTCGAGAACGTCGGCGACCTGTCGGACGCGGCCCGGGGCCGGCTGGCCGATTTCCGCCGGGAGCGGGCCGAACTGGGCGTGGTGGCCACCCGGGCGCCGCTGCTCGACCTGGTCGAGACGATCGTGCTGCGTACCGGTCTGTGGTCGGCGGCCGGCGAGCGGGGCCGGGAGAACCTGCTGCGCTTCCTCGACCTGGCCGAGAGGTTCACCCCGCTGGAAGGCGAGCCCACGCTGGCCGCCTTCGTCGAGTACCTCCAGCTCCTCGACCAGTCCGAGGAGGACGTGGCCGAGGCCCATACCACCGGCGCCGACGCCGTCCGGGTGATGACGGTCCACCAGGCCAAGGGCCTGGAGTTCGAGGTGGTCTACGTGCCCGGGCTGGCCGGCAAGGGCTCGTCGCGAATCTTCCCCGACGAGCGGGGGCACGAGAACGCCCTGGGCAACGCCTCGGCGCTGCCGTGGTGGCTGCGGGCCGACGACGAGGGCATCCCCGACCCGGCCACCGCCACCCAGAAGCAGATCGGCGAGGCCCTCAAGCGGCGCCGCAGCGACGAGGAGTGGCGCCTGCTCTACGTGGCCGCCACCCGCGCCCGGCACCACCTGGTGTGCTCGGCCGCCCACTGGTACCCCGGCCCGGCCCAACCCCAGGGGCCGTCGGAGTTCTACGAGCTCATCTCCTCCCTGGCCGCCGAGGGACTGGTCCACGAACGCTTCCGCCACCCGGCGGCCACCGTCGACCCCGACCGGGCGGCCAAGGAGCGGCACCGGCGGGCGGCCGAGGCTCGGTACGCTGCCCCGGTGGCGTCCGACCCGGCCCAGCTCCGGCTCGAGGACATCGCCGCCACCCCGGCGACCACCGCCCCCCGGCGGACCGTGCCGGCGGTGGTGTCGGTCACCGGCCTGGTGAGCTACGCCCGCTGCCCCAAGCAGTTCTACTGGGCGGTGGTCAGGCCGCTCCCCCGCCGTTCGTCCCCGGCCGCCCGGCTGGGCACGGCCGTGCACCGGTGGATCGAACAGCGTTCGGGCCGGCAGCTCTCGCTCATGGGGCCCGAGACCGAGGCCGACGACCCCGACGCCCTGCCTGCCGATGGGGGTGCGGCCGCCGCCCTGAAAGGCTCGTTCCTGGCCAGCCCGTGGGCCGAGCTCGACCCCGTGCGGGTGGAGGCGCCGTTCGTCTTCACGGCCGGTGCCCACCGGGTGCGGGGCCGGGTCGACGCCGTCTACGAGCGCGACGGCCGCCTCGAAGTGGTCGACTTCAAGACGGGCCGGCCGGCTGCCCCCGGGGACCGCCCTGCCACCCTGCAACTGAACCTCTACGGCCTGGCCGCGGTGGACACGTGGGGCGCCGACCCTGGCCGCCTGCGCACGACCTACTGCTACCTGCGGGCCGACGGGCCACCCGCCCTGCTGTCCGCCGACTGGGACGGGGGAACCTTGGACGCGGTGCGGGCCGACTTGGCCGAGACCCTCGACCGGCTGGCCGCGGAACGCTTCGAGCCCGCCCCCGGCCGCTGGTGCGCGGGCTGTGACTTCCTGCCCGCCTGCCCCGACGGCCGCCGGGCGACCGAACGGTAACGTCGGTGCCGGTGCATGGCCCCCTGAACCATGACCAGATCGCAGTGGTGCTGCGGCGGGCGGCCGAGCTCGACCGCGACCTGGGGCGCGGACGCGACCAGAGGGGGCTGGACGAGGAGGCCGTGGAGCAGGCGGCCGTCGAGGCCGGGCTGTCGCTACCGGCCGTGCGCCGGGCGCTGGCCGAGTACCGGGCCGGGCTGCTCGACCAGACCGACGGTCCTCCACGGCGCCGCCTGCTGGGACCGGCCGTGCTCACCGTTACCCGTTCGGTGCCCGGGCCCGTCGAGGAGGTGGAGCGCCACCTGCACGGCTTCCTCCACGACCAGCTGTTCGAGGTCCGCCGGGACATGGGCACCCGCACCACGTGGGTCCGCAGGCGCAGCCTGGAGGCCACCACCAGGCGGGCCATCGACCGGGCCGTCCACCGCCGGCTGTGCCTGCGCGAGGTCAACCACCTCGACGTGTCGGTCGTGGGCGACCGCGACGGCTGGGCGCTGGTGCGCCTCGACGTCGACGTGGTGGCCGCCCGCCACGCCCAGGGGGGCGCGGCCGGGTCGGGGGCGGTGGTCGGGGGCGGGCTGGCCGTGGCCGGGGGGACGGCGGCCGTACTGGCCCACCCCGTCTTCCTGGTGGCCGCGTCGGCCGGCCTAGGGGTGGCCGGGTTGGGCCACTGGGCCGGCACCCGCATGTACAGCAACCGGGTGGCGGTCATCGAGTCGTTCCTGGCCGGGGAGCTCGACCGCCTCGAACGACGGGACAGGAGCACCGGTGAGCGTCACTGAAGCGGGACCGGGTTCGGACAGCCCGCCGTTCACCGGGGTAGGGGTGGCCCTGGTCACGCTGTTCGACGCCTGGGGAGAGCTCGACGCCCCGGCCACCGCCGACCTGGCCGCCCGCCTCGTCGAGCTGGGGGTGGGCGCCGTGGTCGTGGCCGGCAGCACGGGGGAGGCCGCCGCCCTGTCGGCCGCCGAGCGGGCCGAGCTGCTGGCCGCCGTGCGGGCGGCGGTCACGGGCGTGCCCGTCATCGCCGGGACGGGAGCGCCGTCGGCCCGCCAGGCGGGCCGCCTCACGGCCGCAGCCGCCGACGGCGGGGCCGACGCCGTGCTCGTGCTCTCCCCGCCCGGGGCGGCCGACCCCCGGCCCTACTACGACGTGGTCGCCGGTGCCGCCCGGGGCGTGCCGGTGATCGCCTACCACTTCCCCCAACTGGCGCCGCCCGGCATTCCTGTGAAACTGCTCGACGACCTGCCCGCGGTGGCCTGCAAGGACTCCTCGGGCGACCCCGCCCGGTTCGTCGAGGCCCTGGCCACCTACGGCGGCCACTACTACCCGGGGTCGTCGGCCCTGCTCCTCATGGCCGGGGCCCTCGGGTGCCCGGGGGCCATCGACGTGCTGGCCAACTACGCCCCGGAGCGGTCGGTGGCCGCCTTCGCGGGCCACGCCGAGGCCCAGCTGGCCCTGGCCTCGGACTTCCGGGCAGTGATGGACGACTTCCCCGGGGAGGTCAAGCGGCTCACCGCCGAACGGTTCGGCACCTCGGCCGTGACGAGGCTGGGATGACCACCGGCGACACCCCGGCCGGCGGCCAAGCTGTCAGCGGTAGGTCCAGTCGGGGTTCTTGAGAGCCTGGCGGTGGTCGTAGGTGACCTGGCCACCTTCGAGGTCGACGATCTTGGGCACAGCCAGGTCGTCGCGGTGGCGGGGGCAGTCGCCCTCGACGTGGTCGGCGAACTCCTCGGGGAAGGCCCGCAGCACGCTGCTGACGACGAGCTGCTCCTCGACGGGCAGGTAACAGCGGTTGCCGTCGGTGACCTTCTTCAGCCGGGCGCCGATGACCTCGACGTCGTTGTCGCTGCCCTGGCAGCCGTCGATGGCGGCCAGCCGCTTGGTGATCTCCTCGCTGTTGAGCTTGCAGGCCGGGCACTGCCCGCACGACTCGACCCACAGGAACCGGGAGATCTCGTGGGCCACGGCCACCATGCAGGCCGTCTCGTCGTAGACGGCGAACCCGGCCGCCCCCAGGCCGCTGCCGGCCGCGGCCATGGCCTCGTAGGTCAGGGGTGTGGCGAGCTGGTCGGCGGTGAGGACGGGGTTGGCCACCCCCGAGAACACGGCCTTGACCCGGTGGCCGGGCCGGGGCCCGCCCCCGATCTCGTCGATCACCTGGGCCAGGGGCGTGCCCATCTCCACCTCGCCGTAGCCGGGCCGGGCCACGTCGCCCACCACCGTGGCCACGATCGTGCCCGGCGACTCGGCCGTGCCTGCCTCGCGGAACCAGTCCGACCCCCAGGCCACGATGTGGGGGACGTTGCACAACGTCTCGCAGTTGTTCACGACCGTGGGGTTGGGCTCCTCGGTCTGGAGCCCCACCCCCGCCCGGGAACGGGACGCCTCCCACCCCAACTGCGGGCTTATCGCGAACAGGCCGTGCTCGTAGGGGGGCAGGATGCGGGGCATCGGGGGACGGCCCTCGATGACCTCGAGCAGGGCCTTCTCCTCCCCGAACAGGTACTCGTCGGGCCCGGGGACGACCGTTATGGGCACGTCGCCCGCCAGCCCGGCGGCCGCCATGTCGGCCAGTGCCCGGCCCAGCGACTCCCGCTCGCGCTCGAAGCTGGCCTTGATGCCGACGTAGACGTGCTCGGCCCCGATGGCCAAGGCGGCGATGGCCAGCCCCTCGACCAACTGGTAGGGGTTGGCCCGCAGCAGCGCCCGGTCCTTGAACGTGGCCGGTTCGCCCTCGGCCGCGTTGCACACCAGGAACTTGTGGGCCGCCTCCTGGCCCCGCACCGAGGCCCACTTGCGGCCCGTGGGGAACCCGCCCCCGCCCCGGCCCCGCAGGCCCGACTTCTGGACTTCGCCGATCACCCACTCGGGGCCCTTGGCCCGGGCCAGCGACAGGCCCTCGCCGCCGCCCAGAGCACGCCAACCGTCTACGGAGGTGACCGGCTCGGCCGGCAGCAGGAACGTAGCCACGATGGCGCCCGAGCCTACCCACCCCGGCCCGGCCGCCCCGCATCGCCGAGGCCACGACGGGCAGCACCTACCCTGGCCCGGTGCTGGCGTTCGCCGGGCTGACCAAGCGCTACGGCGACGTCGTGGCCCTCCACGAGCTGACCCTGGAGGTCCCTCCCGGGCGGCTCTTCGGGCTGCTCGGGCCCAACGGGGCGGGCAAGTCGACGGCCATGAAGCTGGTGTTCGGCCTGGTGCGGGCGGACGGCGGCGAGGTCCGGTGGAAGGGCCGGGCCGTGGGCCAGGCCGAGCGCCTGCGCTTCGGCTACCTGCCCGAGGAGCGGGGCCTCTACCCCAAGATGCGGGTGCGCGACCAGCTCCGCTACTTCGGGCGGCTGCACGGCCTCGACCGCCGGACGGCCACCGACCGGGCCGCCTACTGGCTGGAACGGCTGGGCATCGAAGAACGGGGCGCCGACCGGGCCGAGGCCCTGTCGCTCGGCAACCAGCAGCGGGTGCAGTTGGCCGCCGCCCTCGTCCACGACCCTGACCTGCTGGTGCTCGACGAGCCCTTCTCGGGCCTCGACCCGGTGGCTGTGGACGCCCTCAGCGACGTGCTGGCCGAGCGGGCCGCGGCCGGGGCCACGGTCGTGTTCTCCAGCCACCAGCTCGACCTCGTCGAGGACCTGTGCCACTCGGTGGCCGTCATCGACCGGGGCCGGCTGGTGCTCTCGGGTGTCGTCCATGACCTCCGGCGGGCGGGTGGACACCGCCACCTCCGGGTCGAGACCGACCCTCCCGACGGCCCGTCGGTGGCCGCGGCCGTGGCCGGGATGGACGGGGTGAGCGTGCAGGAGTCGGCCGGGGGGGTCACCCGGCTGGCCCTCGGTCCCGAGGTCGACCCCCTGGCCGTGCTCCAGCGGGCGTCGGCCGGTGCGTCCGTCGTCGACTTCGGCCTGGAGCTGCCCCGGCTCTCTCAGCTCTTCCGCGAGGCGGTAGCCCGATGAGCCAAGCCCGCCCCGTGAGGCTGGTCGTCGGGCGGGAGGTGGCCGAGCGGCTCCGGGCCAAGTCGTTCGTGATCAGCACGGCCATCTACCTGCTGCTGGCCATGGCCGCGGTGGTCGTCCCCCACCTGGTGGGCGACGCCGACACGCGGCCCCTCTATGGCGTCGGGGTCGCAGGCGACGGGGCGGCCACCTTCGAGCGGGCCGCCGGTGAGCTCGCGCCCACCTTCGGGGTCGACCTGCGCTTCGAGCGGCTGGCCGACGCCCGGGCCGCCGAGGAGGCCGTACGCGACGGGTCGGTCGACGTGGCCGTGGTCGACGGCCGCCGGGCCCTGGCCCGCGGCGGCCCCCCGGCCCGGCTGGCGGCCGTGCTCGAGGCCGCCACCTACCAGGCCCGCCTGGCCGACGGGCTGGCTGCCGCGGGCGTCAGCGCCCAGCAGGCGGCCGCCCTGCTGCGGCCCACCGAGCTGCGCTTCGAGCGGCTCGCGGGCGACAGGCCCCTGCGTACCTCCAACCGCCCGCTGGCCTTCGCCGGCATCCTGGTCATCTACCTCTTGCTGCTCACCTACGGGTTCACGGTGGCCAACGGCGTGCTGGAGGAGAAGTCGTCGCGCGTGTCCGAGGTGCTGCTGGGGACGCTGCGGCCGGCCCAGCTCCTGGGCGGCAAGGTGGTCGGGATCGGCGTCGTCGCCCTCGTCCAGTTGGTGGTGGTGGGCGTACCCGCGGGGGTGACGGCCGTCGTGCTCGGGGGGTCGCTGTCGGTCCCGGCCGGGAGCGCGCTCACGGTGGCGTCCATCGTCATGTGGGCCGTGCTGGGTTACGCCTTCTACAGCTGCCTGTTCGCGGCCGCCGGGGCGGCCGCCGCCCGTCCCGAGGACGTCGGCAACGCCACCGCACCCATCACTGTCCTCATCCTGCTGACCTACTTCCTGGCCTTTGCCAGCATCGAGAGCCCCGACAGCACGCTGGCCCGGGTGGTCTCGTTCATACCGCCTATGGCCCCGATGACCATGATGCCCCGGGCCGCCATCGGCAACGTGGCCGCGTGGGAGGTGCCGCTCTCGGTGGCCCTGCTGCTGGTCATGACCTACGGGACGGTCCGCCTGGGGGGCCGCGTCTACGCCGGCGGGATGCGCCGCCCCGGCCCCAGACTGAAGCTGCGGGAGGCGTGGCGGGCCGCCGGTTCGTGAACCACGTGCGCTCAGGCGGCGAAGCGCAGGGCCGCGCCGCTGACCTCGGCCCCCAGCTTGGCCAGTTGGGCGGCCAGGGCCGGGTCCCGGGGGGTGCCGTCGTCGTCGAACGCGGCCCACGCCCGGGGCACGGGCACCACGAACGGCACCGTCCACCCCCGCAAGGCCCGCACGACGAACTCCATGGTGTTGATGGCCTGCAGGGCCTGAGCCCCGCCCGCGGTGGCGATCAGCCCCACGGGCTTGGTGCTCAAGTAGGGGACGTCGCGCTCGGCCAGCAGTTGGAGCCAGTCGAGGGCGTTCTTGAACACACCGCTGACGGTGCCGTGGTAGAGCGGGCTGCTCCAGATGAGGCCGTCGGCGGCCGCAGTGGCGTCGACGAGCCGGGCCACCCCCGGGGTCGGGCGCACGCCCGGTCCGTAGAAGGGCAGCTCCAGCCGGCCCACGTCGAGCAGTTCGGTGGTGGCGCCCGCCTCCTCGGCACCGGCCAGGGCCACCGCCAGGGCGTGGCGGCTGGCCGAGCGCTCGCCGAGGGACCCGCCGAGGCCGACAATGTGGGGGGTGGTGCTCATACCGGCGATCGTACGACCTCAAGTCGACTTGAGGTCAAGGCCTTCAGCCAACTCGGTGACATAGGCGGCCACGGCGTCGACCGCCGGCGCCAGTTCACCGTCCATGGCGACGGTCAGGTAGTCGCCGGGCGGCTCCTCCATCTCCGACGCCACCCGCCGGGCCAGGTCACCGTCACGATTGGTGGCCAGGTGGTCCCCGCCGGCGCGGTCGCGCTCGCAGCGCTCGGCGGCCACCTCCACGGGCACGTCGCACACCACGACCGCACAGAAGGCCTCGGCCGCCGCGGCCACCCGTTCGGCGGCCCCGACCTCGGACCGCCGGGAGAACGTCATTCCGTCGAACACCACCAGCCGGCCCCGCCCCAGGTGGTACCGAGCGGCGTCGAGCATGGCCGAGTAGGTCACGTCCCGCTCGGCCGCGCTGTGGTCGCACGGCGCGAAGAGCGCGTGGCGGACCTGGTCCTTGTCGACGACCCGGGCCCCGGGGAAACGCTCGGCCAGGGCGGCCGCCATCGTGGACTTGCCCGCCCCCGGTATGCCGACCAGCACCACCAGCCCAGGACGTGCAAGCACCGGCTGCAAGCCTACGTAGGCTCGGGGCCATGGCCGGACCGTTGGAGCTGACCGAGGCGGGCACCGGGGCGCCGCTGGTGCTGCTGCACGCCTTCCCGCTCGTCCCCGACATGTGGGCCCCCCAGGTCGAGGCCCTGTCCAGCCGTTGGCGGGTTGTGACCCCCTTCCTCGACTTCACCCGTCACCCGAGCATGGAGGCGATGGCCGACGCCGTGGCCGAGCTCGTCCGGGGCCTCGACGCCGGCCCGGTGGTGGTGGGCGGCCTGTCTATGGGCGGGTACGTGACCATGGCCCTGCTGGGCCGCCACCCCGAACTGGTGCGGGCCGCGGTGCTGGCCGACACCCGGGACGGGCCCGACTCCGACGAGGTGCGGGAACGCCGCACCCGCCAGCAGGCCCAGGTGGCGGCCGAAGGGACCACCCCGGTGGTCGAGGCCATGGCCGAGGCCCTTCCCGGCCCGACGACCAAGCGCGAGCGCCCCGAGGTCGTGGCCCACGTCCGTGAGCTCATGGGCCGGGTGGCCCCCGAGTGGGTGATCGCCGCCCTGGAGGCCATGAAGGTCCGCACGGGGTCGACCGGCGTGCTGGCCGCCTCGGCCGTACCCGTCCTGGTCGTCGTCGGGGACGAGGACACCGTCTCACCGCCCGGTGTCGCCCGGGACATGGCCGCCGCGGCACCGTCGGGCCGGCTGGCCGTCGTCGCGGGTGCCGGCCACCTGTCCAACCTGGAGAACCCGGTGGCGTTCAACGCCGAACTGGAGGCGTTCCTCTCCTGAGGACGGCGAACGGCCGGCACCCCGAGAGGGGCCCGGCCGTCCGGTGGTGCCGCCGAAGGCTTAGGTCAGACCTGGCGAGCGCTGGCCCGGGCGTAGTTGGCGATGGTCGCCGTCACGTTCTTGACCTTGTGGACCTTCTGGGCGTGCTGGGCGACCTTGGCCACCAGCTCGTCCTCGCTCGCCGCCCGGGTCTTCCACCCGCAACCCTCGGCGCCGGCGGCCTTGCAGCTGAACTCGTATGCCACGGTTCTGTCCTTCCCTTTCGTGAACCTTCCTCGCACACTTCTACGGGCCCGACGTGGGCCCCGGACGAGGCTTGTTGGCGACAGCATCGCGCATCCCGACGGATATCGCAGGTGGGCTCGGCCGAGGTGGCTGGTGTCTGAGCCCTCCCCAGGCGGCCGACCACCCGGTATGAGGCTCGGCCATACCGTGAGGTGCTGGTCAGGGGCAGGTCGGCCGCTCGGCCGCCAGGCGCCGACCACGAAGGCCTCAGCCGCCTAGCGTAGGGAGAGTGCCCCTCACCCGCTGGGCCGCCGTGGGCGTCGCGACCGCCCTCGGCCTGTCCGCCTGCTCGGCCGACAGCCCGCCGGATGTGTCCTCGCCCGCACCCGCCGACGCCCCCGCCGGAGCCAGCGAGGGCGCTCCCGCCGGCGGCCCGTCGACCACCAGTCCGCCGCAGGCGGCCCCCGTCGACGACGGGCGGCCCGAGGTCGAGTCGTTCCCGGTACCGGCTGGGTCGCGGCCCCACGACGTGGCCCCTGCGCCCGACGGCACGATCTGGTACACGGCCCAGGGCTCGGGCGAGCTGGGCCGCCTCGACCCCCGCACGGGCCAGGCCCACCATGTGGCCCTGGGCCAGGGCTCGGCGCCCCACGGGGTCATCGTCGGGCCCGACGGGGCCCCGTGGATCACCGACGGCGGCCTCAACGCCATCGTCCGGGTCGACCCCGCCTCCGAGGAGGTAAGGCGGTTCCCGATGCCCGCGGGCACGCCCTCGACCAACCTCAACACCGCCGTGTTCGGCCGCGACGGCACCTTGTGGTTCACCGGCCAGAGCGGCTACTACGGGCGCCTCGACCCCGTCAGCGGCCTGGTCGAGGTGTTCAACGCCCCCCGGGGCCGGGGGCCGTACGGCATCACCGTCACCCCCGACGGATCGGTCTACTACGCCTCGCTGGCCGGCAACCACATCGCCCGCATCGACCCGGCCACCAACACGGCGACGCCCATCGACCCGCCCACCGCCGGCCAGGGCGCCCGCCGGGTGTGGTCGGACTCCCAGGGCCGGGTGTGGGTCAGCGAGTGGACCTCGGGCCAGGTCAGCGTCTACGACCCCCGGACCGGGGACTGGCGGGAGTGGAAGCTGCCCGGGGCCCGGCCCCAGGCCTACGCCGTCTACGTGGACGAGCGTGACGCCGTGTGGCTGACCGACTTCGGCGGCAACGCCATCGTGCGCTTCGACCCCGCCACCGAGCAGTTCCGGTCCTACCCCATGGAACGCCCCTCGGCCAACGTCCGCCAGCTCCTGGGCCACCCGGGCGAGGTCTGGGGCGCCGAGTCCGCCCACGACCGCCTCGTCGTGGTCCGCGTGCGCTGATTTTCTTGCCAGGCTGTCGATCGGGGCGGGGGCCGTTCGTAGAAGGGGTGTAGGGCCGGTACGGTGCCGGCCGTTGCGGAAGGAGATCCTCATGAAGCAGTACCTGCTGGCCGTGCACATGGTCGAAGGTGACCCCGAGCCCGAGCCCGAGACGCTGGCCGAGATGTTCAAGGCCGTCGACGTGTTCAACGAGGAGCTGAAGGCCAGCGGGGCGTGGGTGTTCGCCGGCGGCCTCCACCCCTCGGACACGGCCACGGTGGTGCGGCCCACGCCGGGCGGCGACGTGATCACCACCGACGGGCCCTTCGCCGAGACCAAGGAGCAGCTGGGCGGGTTCTGGGTCGTGAAGGCCCCCGACCTCGACGCCGCCCTGGCCTTGGCCGCCCGGGGCGCCATCGCCTGCCAGGGCCCGGTCGAGGTGCGCCCTTTCCAGGACGACGCCGAGGACTAGTCCCGGCCACGGTCAGGGCCACGGTCAGGGCCAGGGCGTGCCGGTCGTACCCGAAGCCGTCGAGGCCACCTTCCGTCACGAGTTCGGGCGGGCGGTGGCCACCCTGGTCCGCCTCTTCGGCGACATCGACCTCGCCGAGGAGGCGGTCCAGGAGGCGTTCGCGGTGGCTGTCACCCGGTGGCCCCAGGACGGCGTGCCGCCTAACCCGGGCGGGTGGATCGTCACCACGGCCCGCAACCGGGCCATCGACCGGCTGCGCCGGGAGTCGTCCCGCGACGAACGCCACGCCCAGGCCGCCCTCATCCACCACGCCGGGTCGTCCCGACCGGTGGAGCCGGTAGGGCCCGTGCACGACGACCGCCTCCGGCTCATCTTCACGTGCTGCCACCCGGCCCTGGCCCCCGCCGCCCAGGTGGCGCTGACCCTGCGCCTGCTCGGGGGCCTGCAGACCCACGAGATCGCCCGGGCCTTCCTGGTGCCCGAACCGACGATGGCCCAGCGCCTCGTCCGGGCCAAGCGCAAGATCCGCGACGCCGCCATCCCCTACCGGGTGCCCGGTGACGCCGAGCTGCCCGACCGGCTGCGGCCCGTGCTGGCTGTCGTGTACCTGGTCTTCAACGAGGGGTACACGGCCAGCGAGGGTGCCGAACTGGTCCGCGACGACCTGTGCGCCGAGGCCCTGCGCCTGGCCCGCCTGCTGGCCGGGCTCATGCCCGACGAGCCCGAGGTGGCCGGCCTGCTCGGCCTGCTCCTGCTGACCGCCGCCCGGCGGCCGGCTCGCACCGCTCCCGACGGGTCGTTGGTCCTGCTGGCCGACCAGGACCGGGCCCTATGGGACCGGGCCATGGTGGCCGAGGGCCAGGCCGTGGTGCGGGCGTGCCTGCGCCGCAACCAGCCCGGGCCCTACCAGTTGCAGGCCGCCATCGCAGCCGTGCACAGCGACGCGGCCACCGCGGCGGGCACCGACTGGCCCCAGATCGTGGCCCTCTACGACCAGTTGATGGCTGTACACCCGACGCCCGTGGTGGCCCTCAACCGGGCCGTGGCCCTAGCCGAAGCCCGCGGCCCCGACGCCGGCCTGGCCGCCATGGACAGCCTCGACCTCGACGGCTACCACCTGCTCCACGCGGCCCGGGCCGACCTGCTCCGCCGCCTGGGCCGCGACGAGGAGGCCGCGGCGGCCTACGCCTCAGCCCTCGCTTTGGTCACCAACGACGCCGAGCGGCGGTTCCTCCAAGCGCGCCTGGCCTCGTTGACCGCCTGACCCCGCAGGGCCGGACGCGACGACGGCCGGCCCGTCCACGGTGACGGGCCGGCCGTTCGGCCTGTTCGAGATGGGTGGTTCAGACCCGGGCGCGGCCCCGGTAACCGGTGAACGCACCCGCGATCACGAGGGCGAGGGCGATGATGAGGGCCCATTTGAGGCCTTCGACGAAAAGCCCGACCCCTCCGAACAGCAACGCAAGGATGAGTAGCAAGACCACTAGGCCCACGATGTCTCCCTTCTGTGCGAGCGCTGTGTTCTTACCCAGGATGCCTGGTTCGTACCCCCGTCCAACCCGTTGACGCTCGGCCGAGGCCGGCGTTAGCGTGACCCAGCAACAACGGGCGGAGGGCGTATGGCGGCTGACGACAGGGCCTCGAGGCGGCAGCGGCGTCCCCGTCAAGGACGCGCCCTGCGGTTCGACCCCGACCCGCAGCACCTCGTCCTGGCGCCGGAACCGGCCTCGACAGCCACCCACCATTTCCGGGTGCTGCGCCCCGACGACCTGGTCGTGCTGGGGGTCACCGGGTGGGACCTCACCCTGGTCGCAGGGCCCCAAGGCCCGGCGTTGGTACCGGCCGGCACCGGCGGCCGCCTCGAGGTCCGTTACCCCTTCCAGCATCTCGGCGAGCGGGCCTTCTTCCGGGTCGAGCCGGTGCCGCCCAACCCGGTGGCCGAGCCCCCCGGCCCACCGCCCGTCGAGGCCCTCGCGGCCCGGGGCTCCCGCCTCGTCTACGCCGTACCCGCGGGCGAACGCGTCGACTACAGCATCGGCGGCGTCCTGGCCGCCATGGCGCGCCTGCCGCTCCTGGTGGCCCCGCTGGCCACACCCCGCGCCGCTGTCGCCGGCCTGAAGGCGGCCGTCCCCATCACCGCCCTCCCCGGCGGCCTGGTGCTGGCCCGCACCGTCGAGGGCGTGCTGGTCGTGATGGCCGGGCCGGCGGCTGGGCCTTCCCGGGGCACCAAGCGGGCCCGCACCCAAGCGGCGGCCAAGCCCGCGGGCGTGGCCGCCGTCCTCGCCACCGCCACCGCGTTGCGCACCGCCCGGACCGTCCTGTCCGAAGAGACGGCCATCAACGTCTCCGACCGGGCCCCGGCCCGCGCGCCCGTCGCCCGCCAACCCCAGAAGGGGGCCCGGCTGCAGCGGGGCTTCGGCGACCTGCTGGTGCCGCCCGTCAAGCGGCCACCCGTCCGCCGGCGGCCCACGGTCCCCACCAGCGAGCAGACAGCCATCGAAGCCCCGTTCCGGCTCGTCCTCTCGCCCAGCGACCTCGGGGGGTTCGCCCACTCGCCGGCCGCCGTCTCGGCGCCCGCCGGTCCCGAACGGGTCGAGCTGTGGCACAGCCGCCTCGGTGTACGACGGGTCGACCCCGACGACGGCTCGGTGACCGTCGACGAGAGCCGCCATCCGCAGAGGATCGTCCGGGCCGTCTGGGCGCGCGACAAGGAGCTCCTGGCGCCCGGCACCGACCCCCCGACGGGCGAGTCCCCGTTCCGCATGTCGCTCAACCCGCGCGACCGGGTGATCCTCGTCCGCCAGACGGCCGATCCCCAGATCGCCCCGCCGGAGCCGGCCGATGTCAAGCGGCTGTACCTGTCCTCGCTGGGTGCCTACCTCGACCTCCACGGCCGGTGGGACATCGAGCCCTACGCCCAGCCGCCCCACCAGCTCGGGACGATCGAGTCGTGGGACCACGAGGCTCCGATGGGCCGGGACCAGTACGTGCAGGTCGTCTACCCCGGTTACCTGTTCCCTTTCGGGTTCCGGGCCTCGCTGGTCAAGGTGACCGAGCGCAAGATCCTCGAGCCGTCCAGCCCCCAGGCCTACCTGTACCAGCGCAAGTTCATCGTCGTCGGCCAGCCCGTGCGCACGTTCGACGACCGCCGCATGCCCTTCCGCCAGGTGTCCATCCGGCCCCTGGTGACACCCGACATCGCCGACCCCGAGCCACCGGGGCCGAACTCGCCGGGCGGCGAGTTGCTGTTCTGGCCGACCATCCCGGCGACCGGCAGGTTCGCCTTCACGCTCGACGGCACCGACCATGCGGGCCGTAGGGTGCGGGTGCAGGCGCCGCTGCTGTTCGTGGCCGCCGAGCTGCCCAAGGGCGCCCTCACCGCCACCGTCATCAAGAACACCTACCGCAGCGCCCCCGAGCGGTCCATCGCCGCCCACGGCCAGGCGGTGGCCTACGCGGCGCCGACCAAAGCGGGGGACACGTCGTTCGAGACGGCGGTGCTGCGGTTCGTGGGCGAACCCGGCGCCCCCGGCCAACTGACCTCCACCCCGTCGCTGGAGGACGCCGAGGTGGTCGTGCCCGCCATGCGCCACCTGGCCCCGGCCGCGCCGGCCACCACCGTCTCCTACGCCGCCCCCTACCTCAGCGCCGGGTTCGCAGGCGCCAACGCCGAGGCCCAGGTCTTCCTGGCCCTGGCCACCGCCGCCAAGATCGAGTTCGGCGGTGGCACCGACAGGGCGGGCGGGTTCGTCCAGCCCGACCTGCCGGTGCGAGGCCTCTCCCGGGCGCTGGGCGCGGTGGGAGAGATCGACGACATCGTCAACCAGCCGGCGGGCCAGAAGTTCAACCCCACCAAGTTCCTCGACGGCGTGCTGCCCAAGCTGTTCGGGCTGTTCAAGCTGACCGACATCCTCAAGGCCGTCGGCCTCGACGGGGCGCCGTCGTTCGTCACCGACCAGCTCGACCGCATCGCCGCCCTGCTGGCCGACGTCGAGGAGCTCAAGGCCGTGGTGGCCCGCAGCGTCGACCGGCTGGCCGACGATGCGCTCACGGCCGCCACCCAGCCACTACGGGACCAGGCGTCCGCCGCCCGGGCGGCCATCGACGCCGTCCGCGCCCAACTGGAGAGCGCGGCCGACGAGCTGGTCGGCAAGGTGGGCGACCTCCTCGACCTGGAGACGCCGTCGTCGGTGGCGGACGTGACGGCCGCCGTGTCGGGCGCCCTCGGCACCCTGGCGGGCGTGGTCACGGCCCTCGCTGGGACCGTGCGGGACACGCCCATGCCGGCGCCCGTCAAGGCTGCGCTGGAGCGGCTGGTCAACGCCCTCCAGCCCGTACTGGACGCAGCCGAGATGGCGGCCACGATCGACCGCATCGCCCAGTTCGTCAACGGCATCGACCCCGCCGGCCTGTCGGTGCGAGCCAAGTTCGACTGGAGGCCGACCCTCACCAACTTCCCCGACGTGGCCGACGGCGACGCCTTGTTCGTCGTGCGGCCCGACGGCTTCCTGCTGTCGGTCGAGGCCCGGGCGTCGGGCGCCGACGGGGTGGGCGTGGACGTCCTGGCCGAACTGCGCCAGTTCGCCCTCAACCTCCTCCCGGGCGCACCCCTGATGCGGCTGGCCTTCGACCGGATCGCCTTCCGGGCGGCGTCGGGGCGCAAGCCCGAAGTCGACGTGGTCTTCAACGGGATCGAGTTCGTGGGCGTCCTCGGCTTCATCGAGACGCTCAAGCGGCTGATCCCCTTCGACGCCTTCTCCGACCCGCCTTACCTCGACGTGAGCGCCGACGGGGTGGTGGCCGGGTTCGACGTGGCCCTGCCGGGCGTGGCCGTCGGGGTCTTCACCCTGGAGAACGTCAGCCTGGGCGCCGACGCCCGGGTGCCGTTCCTGGGCGACGAAGCCCTCACCATCGGGTTCCACTTCTGCACACGGGACAAGCCGTTCCGCCTGACGGTGATGATGATCGGCGGCGGCGGGTTCGTGGGGATCCGGCTGTCACCCAAGGGCCTGGTCCTGCTGGAGATGGCGCTGGAGGCGGGCGCCTGCTTGTCCGTCAACCTGGGCGTGGCCAGTGGTTCGGTGTCGGTCATGGTCGGCTTGTACCTCCGCCTGGAGGGGGAGGCCGGCAGCCTCACGGGCTACTTCCGGATCCGGGGCGAGGTCGACGTCCTGGGCCTGATCTCGGCGTCGATCACCCTGGAACTGTCGCTGACCTACGAGTTCGGCACCGGCAAGATGGTCGGCCGGGCATCGATCACCATAGAGGTCGAGATCTTCTTCTTCTCGTTCTCGGTGTCGGTGTCGTGTGAACGGCGGCTGGCCGGGTCCAACGGCGACCCGACCTTCGAGCAGCAGATCGGCGTCCTGGCTGACGGCAGCTCGCCGGCGTGGGCCCAGTACTGCGCCGCCTTCGGAGGGGTGTGACCGATGGCCACCGAGTCGTTCCTGGTCACGGCCCTGCCCTACTCGGCCTCGACCGCCGAGCCCTTCCACGTCTCGTTCTTCGTCAGTCACCGGCTGACCCCCGACGGCGCCCAGGGCGTAGTCGGCGACTTCCCCCACGTGCGGGCCTGGGCAGCCTTGCTGGCCGCCACCCCCCCGCCCGCCTTCCGCCTGCGGGGCGGCCGAGCCGACGGGACGGTGGTCGACATCCCCGTCACCCCCCTACTGGGGTCGCTCGACCCCGGCCTGTGGCCTCGTGTCTTCCCGGCCGACCTCCCAGTACGGCCCTGGAAGGTCCCCGACCACACGGCCGTCCCGTGGCGCACCTTCCCGGCCCACCGCATGCAGCAGCACGCCCTGCTCGTGCACGCGGGCTCGCTCCTGTCCTCCCCCGTCGTCCCGCCGACCGTGACCGCCAACGTGATCGCCGGCGCCCTGCTGGCCACGTTGGGCCTCGACCGGCGCGAGCTCCCTCTGGAGATGGTCATCGACGGCCGGGTCGACGCCATAGTGGCCAAGAACGTCGATCGCCTGGTCGGCGCCGGGCTTAACGTCACGGCCGGCTCGTCGGCCGCGTCCCCGCTGGCCCGGCTGGTGGGCGACGTCGAACTGGCCCGCCGCTACTACCAGCGGCCCGAGGAACAGCACCTCTACCGGGAGCGGCCCGACCCGGCGGCCGTGGCCCTACCCGTGAAGAAGCCCGACCCTGACTTCCACGCGCGGGCGGGCATGATCGGCGACCTGTCGCCGTTGCTGCGCCGGCTGGGCCTGGTCGTGGACCTGCGGGTCGACAACCTCGACCTGCTGGCCGGGCTGGTGTGGGCCCAGGGCGACATAGTGGTCAGGGGCCTGGCCAACCCCGTGACCAGCCAGCCCAGGGTCTCCTGCCGGGTGATGGGCCCGAGCTTCACCACCGTGTCGTCGTCGGGGGACTTCGAGGTGGCCATGCTGCGCCTGGGCGACGAGGACCGGTTCACCGTCCTCGACCTCGACCCCGACGCGTCGGGCCTGAAGCTCGAGCAGTACGTCCGCACCCTGCCCCGGCTGGCAGCCGCCGAGAACAACGGGGACGCCGAGAACTCCGCCCCCGGGGAGCTGCGGGCCACGGGGTTCGCCGTAGCCCGGGCCGACCGGGCCGCGTCCCTGCACGGCCGCTTGGACGGGGCCGCGGCCAAAGACGCCGACCTCATGGCCGGCACGGCCGCGCCCCTCACGCTGGAGCAGGTGAGCCGGGGCATCCGCCTCGAGGTGTGGGACGACGTGAGCGGCCAATGGCGTTCCCTGCACCAGCGGCTGCTGACGGTCGACGTCGAGGGCGCGGGACAGGTGCTCGACGGCGTACCCGACACCGGCTTTCTCCAAGGGGCGGCGCTGTCCCAGGCCGACGGCCTGCCGGGCGCGCCCAAGCACGCCCACGAGGTGTTGGCCGGCTGGGAGGGCTGGTCGCTGGCTGCCCCCCGCCCGGGGAACGTGGTCGTCCACGACGGCGGCGAGGAGAAGGTGCTGGCCGAGCCACCTCCCGACCCGTCGCCCGTCAACCCGGTGGCCAGCTCGGGCGTGGTGATGCCCGGCTCCCTACCGCCGCTGCGTTACGGGCGGCGCTACGCCTTTCGGGCTTACGCCGCCGACCTGGCCGGCAACTCGCCCCCCCACGAGGTGGCCGGGGGTGTGGCGCCCGTCGGCGACCAGCCCCCGAGCGGCCCCAGGCCGGCGAAGGCACGGGTTCCGTTCGACGAGAAGGCGGCCACCGGCCACGCCGAACGGCTCTTGGCGTCCAAGGCCCCAGAGGCGACGGTGGCCGCCGCCCTGGAGGACTCGCCCGTGCCCATCGAGGCGGTGCGCGACGGCTTGGCGGTGCTGCGGCCCGCCCCCGTCGAGGGCCCGGCGCCCAGACGGGGCGCGCCCGGGGTCGACCCCGACGCGGTCAAGGTCACCGGCGTGGCCGAGGTCGACCAGCTCGTCGCCCGCCGGCTGGCCGACCGGGGCGGGGCCGCGTTCGCGGCCGGGCCGGGACGCCAGGGCCGGATCGAGACCACCTTCGCGGCCACCGCCCAGGAGTCCCCCCATCTGCTGCGCCGCACCGACGTGCAGACGGCCCCGGGCGTGTACGCCGCGGCCGTGACCTCGCTGGCCGCCGGCCAGCGAGACCTCCTGAGCGCTGTCACCCCCGAACGCCCCGGCCGTCCGGGCCGTCCGGGCCGTCCGGGGGCCGGGCTGGGCCCGGGCGCCTTCCTCGCCCTGGTCGGGACGCTGGTAACCACTCCCCGCCCGTTCCTGCGGTGGGGCCCGGTGGTCGAGCCGGCCACCGTCGCCCGCCATCCCTACACCGAAGGCGAGTCGCTCCTGCGTCTGGTGGTCCGCTCAGGGGTCGAGCAGGCCTCCCCGGGGGACATGGACCTGACGGTCGTGCCCCCGGCGGAGTTCGCGGCACAGACCGTGGCCGCCTTCCCCGGCCTCGACCTGCAGTGGCGCGAGGACAGCCAGCGCCACCTGGCGCCGCCCAAGACCAGCCAGTTCGAAGCCGAGTTGCACGGCCGGTTCGACGCCGCCATGGGCAGCGGTTCGGCAGCCGCCGTGCGGGCCGCGCTGGCCGTGGCCCTGCGGGAGTCGGGCACGTTCTTGGACGTGACGGTGGCCGACCTGGCGAACCCCGGCCAGCGCCTCGCCCAGCCGGGCGTGAGGTTCGTCGTCGCGCCCACCGCCGACGTCCCCGACGTGGCCACACCCGCCGACCTTCCACGGGGTGAGGCGCCCGCGCCCGGGCAGTACGTCGTGCACGACGTCGACGAGCTGGTGCTGCCTTACCTGCCCGACCCGCTGGCTGCCGGGGTGTCGTTCATGTTCCCCGACGCCGGCCGCGACCACCTGCTCAAGGGCCTCCTGGCCCTGGAGGGCACGACCGTGCGTTACCCGGGAGGGTGGCCGTCGCCGACCCCGCTGCGGCTGGCCCTGGCGGGCGGTGACGAACTGGGGGCCGAGGTGGACGGCCACGTGGTGCGCATGACCCTCCCCCCCGGGGAGCACCTGCGGATGCGGGTGTCGTCCTGCCTGGACCGGGCCTCGCTCGAGCTCCTGGGCCTGTGGCGTTCACTGCCGGCCGCCGCCCAGGCCAACGCCCTGCTGGCCGAGGCGGCCGCCGACGGATGGTTCTGGTGGTTGACACCCGCGGCCGAGGTGCGGCTGGTCCACGCCGTGCCCCGGCCCGTCGAGGTCCCCCGGCCCACCGTGCTCGTGCCGCTGAGGGCCGAGGGCGACACGGCAGTGACGCTGTTCGGGGCCGTCGACCTCCACGGCCCGAGCACCGGGCGCATCGACATGGAGGCCACGTGGACCGAGTGGGTGGACGACGTGTCCAAGCCCGAGCCCGAGCAGGTCACGGCCGTGGCCGTGGCCTTCGGGAGCGACGTGTCCTACGACGAGGACCTGGCCGTGCTGGCGGCCAACGACGGGACCGTGACGCTGGGCGGGACGACGGTGCGGCTGCACCAGGCGGTGCACCAGTTGGGCGATACCCGCCACCGCGACGTCGACTACTCGGTGCGGGCCACGACCCGCTACCGGGAGTACTTCTCGCCCCAGGTCACGCCGTCGCCGGCCGACCTCTCGGTGGTCGGCCCGGTGCGGAGGCTGGACGTGCCCAACAGCGCCCGGCCGGCCAAGGTGATCGTGCGCGACGTGCTGCCCCTGTTCCGGTGGGACGAGCGCACCGAGCCGGCCCAGCCCTTCGGCCTGCGCCGGTCCCGCCGGGCGGGCTTGCGCGTCTACCTCGACCGGCCGTGGTACATGACGGGCAACGGCGAACTGCTGGGCGTGGTGCTGTCGCCGTCCAACGACGCGGCCGTGCAGTCCACGGTCAGCCAGTGGGCCGGCGACCCGGTATGGCTCCAGCAGGGCCCGGCCTCACGGTCCGCCCTGCCGCTCGTCGACCTGCTCCATCTGACGGGGCTCGACGACCGCGAGCTACCCGGTCGCCCGGTCGGGGGCCCGGTCAAGCTTCCCCTGGTCGACGTGACCGGCAAGCCGACCGCACTGGTGCTGGGGTACCGGCCCGAGTTCTCGGTCGACCGCAGCCTGTGGTTCGTCGACATCGCCTTCGACCCGGCCACCGCCTTCTGGCCGTTCGTGAAGCTGGCCGTCGCCCGCTACCAGCCCAGTTCCCTGCCCGGCCTGCACCTGGGGCCCGTGCACATCTGCGACTACGCCCAGCTGACCCCCGAGCGCACGGCCACCCTGACCCGTCCCGACGACCGCCACGTCCGCGTCATCGTGACCGGCCCCGTCGGGGTGCCGCGGGTGTCCGTGCCCAGCACGGTCGCGGGCGGCGGGTTCATGGCCACCGTGGCCCTCACCCGGGTGGTGGTGGCCCGGCTCGAGCGCCTGGGCCCGGCGGTCACGACCGACCTGGGTTGGGTCACGGTGGCCAAGCAGGTCCTGCCCATCCTCGGGGCCGCCGGCTCCGTGGTCACCTGGTCAGGCCAGCTCGACCTGCCCGTCGCGATCGCGGCCCGGACCCCGGGCCAGGGCTCTGACTGGCGGGTCACGATCGAGGAGTGGGAACGGCTCCCCGCCGACCCCCTCGGCCTGGACAACCCCGGCTTCGAGGACCGCATCGTCTACGCCGACCACTTCCCTCTCTAACACCCCCACCGGTGTGCGGAACGCGCCACCGCCGACGCGTTCCGCACACCAGCTCGCGGGGTCAGGTCACGAGCAGCCGCTGGTGGTGCCGCAGCTGGAGCAGACGAAGCAGGCGCCGGCTCGTTGCATGACCATGCCGCACTGGTAGCAGTAGGGCGCGTCGGAGGCCGCGGCCTGGGGCTGGGCCGGCGCGGTGACCGTGGCCGGGGCAGGCGGGGCTGCGGCCCGGGCGACGGGCGTGGGGGCGGGGTCGGGCACGACGTCGCTGCCCGTCGAGGACGGGGTGGCCGACTCCTCCACACCGGGCAGGGTGGGCTGCATGCGCTCGCCCACGGTGAGGATGCCGAGCTCGGAACGCTCCTCGAGGTCGAGGTACTCGACGGCCAGGCGGCGGAAGATGTAGTCGACCAGGGAGCTGGCGAAGCGCAGGTCGGGGTCGTCGGTCATGCCCGCGGGCTCGAAGCGCATGTTGGTGTACATGTCGATGAAGGCCTTGAGGGGCACGCCGTACTGCAAGCCGTGGCTCACCGAGATGGCGAAGGCGTCCATGATGCCGGCCAGGGTCGAGCCCTGCTTGGCCACCTTGAGGAAGATCTCCCCGGGGCGGCCGTCGTCGTACTCCCCGACGGTCACATAGCCGTGGCAGTCGGCCACCCGGAACGAGAACGTCTTGGAGTTGCGCCGCCGGGGCAGCTTCTCGCGGACGGGCTCGCGCACCACCGTGGCCACCAGCTTCTCGACGGGCTCGGAGAGCGAGGCCTTCTTGGTGGTCGACAGGGGCTGGGCCACCTTGCAGTTGTCGCGGTAGATGGCCACCGCCTTGAGGCCCAGCCGCCAGGCGTCGATGTGGAGCTGCTCGATCTCGGTGACCGAGGTGTCCTCGGGGGTGTTGATGGTCTTGGAGATGGCCCCGCTGATGAACGGCTGAGCCGCCCCCATCATGCGCACGTGGCCCGAGTAGTGGATCACGTTGTCGCCCATCGAACAGGCGAACACGGCCAGGTGCTCGGCCGCCAGGTGGGGGGCGCCCACGATCGACTTGTGCTCGTCGATGTAAGCGATGATGTCGGCCACCTGGCCCTCGTCGTAGCCGAGCCGGCGCAACGCCCGGGGCACCGTCTGGTTGACGATCGACATCGTGCCCCCGCCCACCAGCTTCTTGGTCTTGCACAGGCCGAGGTCGGGCTCGATACCGGTGGTGTCGCAGTCCATCATGAGCCCGATCGTCCCCGTGGGGGCGAGCACGGTGGCCTGGGAGTTGCGCACCCCGAACCAGTCACACAGCTCGACGGCCGTGTCCCACGCGTCCTGGGCGGCGGCCAGCAGCTCCCCGGGCACCTTGGACCGGTCGATCTCGTGGGTGGCATCGCGGTGCTGGCGCAGGACCCGGTTCATGGGCTCGGTGTTGTCGCTGTAGCCGGCGAACGGTCCCATGCGCGAGGCGATGCGCGACGACGTGGCGTAGGCGTGACCGGTCATGAGGGCGGTGATCGAACCGGCCCATGCCCGGCCCTCGTCGGAGTCATAAGGCAGCCCGAGAGCCATGAGCATGGCACCCAGGTTGGCGTAGCCCAGGCCCAGTTGGCGGAACCGCCGCGACGTCTCGGCGATCCTCTCGGTCGGGTAGTCGGCGTTGCCGACCAGGATCTCCTGGGCGGTGAAAACCACCTCGACGGCCTGCTTGAACCCCTCGACGTCGAAGTCGCCCTGGTCGTCGAGGAACTTGAGCAGGTTGAGGCTGGCCAGGTTGCAGGCCGAGTTGTCGAGGTGCATGTACTCCGAGCAGTTGCGGACCACGAACCCGCCCACCACGTAGGAGTGGTTGCGGGGCTCGGACAGGTTGTAGGTGAGCTCGACACCGTCGTCGTCGCGCGAGACGAGCCGCGTCTCGCCGGGCGCGGCCCCGGCCGCCCCGGCTCGGGCCGCCAGGTCGTCGAGCCGGCCGGTGGCCGCAACGGTCAGCTCCCCGCCCTGGACCGACGAGGCCAGGCCCAGCGTGGACAGCAACCTCTGGGCACCGCGGAGCAGCTCGGCCGAGGTCGAGGTCATCGAGGCCCGCTCGCCGGCCCCACCCGCCTGGCCCGTCGACTCGAACAGCCCGGTCAGGAAAGCGAGCACGACTTCGCCGGGGGCCTGCTCGACCGACCACGGCACGGTGGCGTCGGCCGTGCCCGGGCCGGCGCCCAGGGACTGCAGCAAGCGAGCCAGCACCCGGCTGCTCTGGCGCAGCCGGACGGTGCCGTCGGCCTCGATGGCGGGCGCCGCCGGCCTGTCGCCGCCGATCCCACCCAGCAGGTCGAAGTGGCGGGAGAGGGCGTCGGCCTGGCCGTCGCCCCGCCCGTAGGCGGTGGTGGCCACCTCGCCGGTGAGCGAGCCGTTGCCCACCAGCCACCCCAGGTAGTGGGCCAGCTCGGGTGACCACTTCTCGGGCACGGCCGCCGTCAGGGCCACGCCCGCGGGCGCGGGCAGGCGGGAGTCGGCCCCGGTGGCCGGGGCGGGCACGTCGAGCAGGCGCACGCGGTCGTCGGCCGTCAGCTCGGCGGCCGCCACCCAGCCCCGGTTGGTCGTGAAAAGGGAGTGGTTGGGGGTGCACCTCAGCTCGGCCCCGTTGGCGAAGCGCAGGCGCACGATCTCGTTGACCCCCGTGACCATGAAGGCCTCGGGCCGGGTGACCACCACCCGCTGGGCGGGGGCGTCGGGGTTGGTGGCGTCGTGGGTGTAGACCCCGAACGACTCACCCTCGCGGGCCCGGTCGAACAGCTCGGAGAAGCGGACCAGGCCCTTGTCGGTGTGGACCAGCTGGTCGCCCGGGAAGCACGGGTTGGACCCGTTGATGCGCCCCGTGTTGGACGCCGTGTGCCACCGGTTGATGGTCGTGTCGAACTGCATGCCCGGGTCGGCGCACTCCCAGGCCGCCTCGGCGATCTGGCGGAACAGGTCGCGCGCCCGCAGGGTGCGCACCGTGTCCCCCGTGGTCACGGCCCGCATGTGCCAGTCGCGGTCGTCGACGACGGCCTGCATGAACTCGTCGGTTACCCGCACCGAGTTGTTGGCGTTCTGGTATTGGGTGGAGTGGCTGTCACGGCCGTCGAGGTCCATGTCGAACCCGGCGTCGCGCAGCACGCGGGCCTTGCGCTCCTCGACCGCCTTGCACCAGATGAAGTCCTCGACGTCGGGGTGGTCGGCGTTGAGGATCACCATCTTGGCCGCCCGCCGGGTCTTGCCCCCCGAGTTGTGGGTGACCAGGTTGTTGACGAGGTACTCGTGCACCCCAGCGACGGTCAGGTCGAAGGTGGGGCCCTCGCCCGCGGGCTCGACGGTGACGGGAGCGAAGAGCTCGTCCCCGTAGGCGAAACGGGCCAACCTGGTCGAGGCCAGCTCGTCGGGGAACCGGTCGAGCAGGGCGCGCGCCCGCAGGAGGCTGATCCGCCGGGGATTGCCGGCGCGGCGGTAAGGGGCCAGAGCCCGGCGCAGGGCGGCGTTGCCCGTTCCCGCCCACAACCGGTCGATCTCGGCCCGGGTGTGAGGCAGGGACCACTGGGTCTCGTAGGGGCTGGCGTCCCCACCGGCGACGGCCGCTTCGAGGCGCTGGTGCTTGCGGTGGGACACGAAGCCGACCTGCTTGGCGAACCGGCGCATCCCCTCACGGCCCACCACCCTGACCGTGTACGGCAGCCGCCGGCCGTGGGCGCCGCGGTCGTCGAGGGCCCCGATCGTCGACGGGATGCCGAGCGACAGCAGCAGGCGGTGCACGTCCTGGGCCATGGTCAGGGTCGGCGCCGACATCCAGGCGTAGCCGTTGCCGACGTGGCCGTCGGCCTCGAAGAGGCCGGACAGGAAGGCGGCCCGGGCCGTGGCCGGCGAGGCCTGGACGACGGCCGGCACCCTGGGCTCACCGTTGGCCTCCCGGCGGAGGCCGTTGGCCTCCAGGAAGGCGTTGACCGCCGCAGAGGCGAAGCGCACGCACACCGAGTGGTCGCCCGGACCGTCGCCCGGGTCGGGGTGGCGCTCGGCGTGGATGTGCACGCCCGGGCCGAACACGGCCCGGGTCAGGTCCGTGTAGCGAGCCACGACCTCGGGGTCGTCGCCGCCGATCTGCACAGCCACGAACTTGGCCCCCGACCGGGATGGGGCCGGGCCCTCACCGTGGGCCCAGCCCAGCCACATGGCGAACGCCTCGTCGAGGTGGGTGGGCAGCTCGACACCGGCCCCACCCCCGTCTCCCTCGGCCCCGGCGCCCGTCGCCGCCCCGGGGCGGGCCAGGGGCTGCAGCCGGCCCCGCTCGGCCCCGCCCACGTCGACCAGGACGTGGTCGTCAGGGCGCAGGAAGCGGGCCTCTCTCCAACCCTCCCCATCGCGGCCCCGCACCCAGAAGCGGTGCTCGGGCGTGCAGAGGACCTCGTCGCCCAGCGCCGTCTGCACCCGCACGAGGGGGCGGGTGCCGTTGGCGTGGACGGCGTCGACGGGGCGGAAGCCGAACCGCGTGAGGACCTGGTCGCCGGCCACCGTGTCTTCGATGGCGATGACGCCCCGGTCGGTGACCACGGGAGTGCCCGCACCCAGGCACTTGATCGTGCCCGCAGAGGCGTCGGCGCCTCGCATGAAGCTCACGGGGCCGGAGGCCAGGCCTCCTCCCTTGAGGGTCTCCTTCGACGACCGGATGTTGGACAGGTTGATGCCGGCCCCCGAGCCCCCCTTGAAGATCGTGCCCTCCTCGACGTACCAGTTGAGGATCGACCGCATGGTGTCGTCGACGGCCAGGATGAAGCAGTTGTGCACCCGGAGGTTGCCGCTCAGGTACTCGCCGCTCTCGGTCTGGATGTCGTAGACCTCGGTCTCGCCCAGCACCTCCACCGACTCGACCTCGACCGTACGCACGGCCGTGTTGCGCCCGCCGCCGGGAGCGGCCTTGGCCAGGGCGGCCTCCAGCTCGCGGGTGCGGTCGGGGCCGATGAAGCCGATCTCGTCGGCGAAGCGGCGCCCGTCGGAGCCCACCGACACGTTGAGCACCCAGAAGAGGTTGCCGCCGGCCCTCTGCTCGGCCACCCGGCGCACCCGGGAGAAGATGCCGAAGCGCAGCAGGAGGGACTGGGCCCCCCGCACGAGGGCCTCGGACACCATGGCCAGGCCGATGACCGACCCGGTGTCGGACACCCAGCCCTCGGCCTGGAACAGGCTGCGCAGGTAGCCGGCGGCCACCGGCAGCGGGGCGTTGAACAGCTCGTCGGGAACGGTGGCCTCGACACCCTGGCGGGCCAGGCCCCAGCGCTGCACGAACGGCGCCAGCCCGGTGCCCTCGAGGCGCAGGCGAGCGCCGGGCACGCCCGGGAGCCGGCCACCGTGGGCCGCCCTCTCGGCACGTACGCCGGGAAGGGCGGCAGCCAGGGACTGCCGGAGCCACGTCTCCTCAGCCTCGCCTGAGACGGCCACCTGGCCACCGGCCACGCCCTTGCCCCCGACGTCGACCACGAAGCCACCGGCCTGGACCCAGCCGGCCAAGCCGGCCTCGGCCACCGCCTCCCGGGTGATCTGGCCGTTGCCCCACGACTCGGCCTGGTGCCACTCCAGCAGGTCGCCCCGGGTGATCTGGCGGGCGGGGACGAACTCGCCCCCGGAGCTCCCGGCCTCGCCCGGCCGGGCCCGCCACACGAGGTGGTCGCCGGTGACGTCGAGCACGTAGCCGGCCGACGTGTGCAGGCGCAGGACGGTCTTGCGGCCGTTGGCCTTGACGGCCACGACGCTGGTGAGGCCGTGGGCGTCGCACACCTTGGCCCCCACCGCGCCCTGCTCGACCAGTGCCCCGATGGGGACCAGGCCCTCGGGCGTGCTGACCAGGGCGTGCCACGGCTGGCAGGCCGACGCCTGCTGGGGCTCCCCGGCCACCCCGATGTTGAACCACACGGGCGAGTTGAAGGCCGCCTTCTGGGTGACGACCAGGTGCTTCAGCTCGGCTCGGAAGGCGTCGGCCTCGGCCCCGTCGACGAAGTAGCCGCCCTTCTCGCCCCAGGCGGCGATGGTCTCGACCACCCGGTCGACCACCTGGCGCAGCGAGCGCTCCCGCTCGGGCGAGCCCAGCGACCCCCGGAAGTACTTCTGGGCCACGATGTTGGTGGCGTTCTGCGACCAGGGCACGGGGAACTCGACATCACGCTGCTCGAAGGCCACCGAGCCGTCGCGGTAGTTGGTGATGCGGGCGTCGCGCCGCTCCCAGTCGAGGCGGTAACCGGCACCCCGCTCGTAGGGGTCGACACCTTCGACCGTGAAGTGCCGGCGGAGTCCGATCCCTGCCTTTTCCGGGGCCATGGCCATGGCTGCGCCTCCTGCGACGTCTGGGGTTGCCTCCACACCGGCCATCCTGGCCGCCACCCCCGGGGACAGGGCGCCAAGGCACAAGATGTTGTGGTCGGAGGCCGAACGACCTACGAGATGAGCTTACAATACAACTGCGTAATTTCAGCCGTGTCAATGGTCCGGAGTCAACGTTCCCGCAGTTGCAACACTGCTGGTCAGACCCCGTTCGCGAAGGTTTGCAGGCGGGGCGGGCACGGCGAGGGCCACCGTAGGGGCCCGTTCCTGGGGATCGCTAGGCCGCCAGCCTGGGGAAATCGCGTTGGTTACCCGCGGCCGTCAGGTGGGGGGCTCGGTGAGCAGGCCGGCCTCGCGCTGGAAGTCGCCGGCCGCCTCGAAGCCCTTGTAGACGCTGGCGAAGCGCAGGTAGGCGACCTCGTCGAGCTCGCGCAGGCGGGCCAGCACCTGCTGGCCGATGCGGGCCGTCGTGAGCTCGCCGCCCTCCAGCCGAAAGGACTCCTCGATCTGGGCAGCCACCGAGTCGAGCTGCTCGATGCTCACGGGACGGTTCTTGGCCGCAGCCCGCATGCCGGCCACCAGCTTACCGCGGGCGAAGGGCTCCCGCTCTCCCGAGCGCTTCACGACCACGAAGGGCACCTCTTCGAGACGCTCGAAGGTCGTGAACCGCCGGCCGCAGTCGAGGCACTCGCGCCGGCGGCGGATGGCCGCACCTTCGTCGGCCATCCGGGAGTCGACGACCTTGTCGTCGAGGCTAGCGCAGGAGGGGCAACGCACGACAGAACGGTAGCGCCCACCCGCAGCTACCCGTCTACGCCGCGACCGGGCAGGGCTACGGGAGGCGGAGGCGCTCCCCCACGTGCAGTGTCGTGCCGCCATGGGCAGCCACCATGCGGTCGACTAGGGGCCGGGGATCGGCCTGGGGGCGCAGGCGCACCGCGATCGACCAGAACGTGTCACCGGGCTGGACGACGTAGACCTCGCCGGGGCCTAGGCCGGCCGAGGTCGCGCCCGGGCGCTCGGGGGCGAAGAGAGGGCCGCCCCCGAGCAACCCCAGCGCAACCCACAGGACCAGCACGGCCCCGACGGCCAGGACGGCGGCAACGACCCGGCGGCGGCGGTAGGTGCTGGCGGGGAGACGGTGGCCCGACGGCCCGACGGCCCGACCGGCGGCAGGCACGCCCGGCGCGGCGGGTGCGGCTGTGGGCGCGAAGGGCCGGGGCGCACGTGGCTGTGCGGGCGCCAGGACTGCGACCATCGGGGACCTCCTGTTCCATCTCCGGCGCTGCCGGGCTCGCCGTCCGCCGATCTAGCGAACGCCTGTTCGGAGAAGTGAACCACGAACAGGCGTTCGTCGTCAACCCCTCAGTCGAACGAATGTTTGCCTTCGGCCGTTGTACCTGGTAGCGTCCTGTTCCGAACACCCGTTCGCCCCACCGGGGGGCAGGCCGAGAGGAGCCCAGGTGACCGAGCCCAGCAGCTTGACGCCCCGCCAACAGGGGATCCTCGAGTTCATCGAGGCGCAGATGCGATCGCGCGGCTACCCGCCGTCGGTGCGCGAGATCGGCGAGGCGGTGGGGCTCACCTCGACCTCCACGGTCCACGCCCACCTGGGCACCCTCCAGAAGCTGGGTTACCTCAAGCGCGACCCGACCAAGCCCCGGGCCATCGAGGTCCGCTTCGACGCCGCCTCGGGCATGGTGGCCGAGCGCCGACCCGCCCGCCACGTCCCGCTGGTGGGTGACGTGGCCGCCGGCACCGACGTGCTCGCCCAGGAGAACATCGAAGAGCTGTTCCCGCTGCCGGCCGACTTCACGGGCGACGGCCAGCTATTCATGCTCCGGGTCAGGGGTGACTCCATGGTCGAAGCCGGCATCCTCGACGGCGACTACGCGGTGGTGAGGGCCGACGGCAGCGAGCCCCGCAAGGGCGACGTCGTGGTGGCCGGCATCCCGGGCGAGGAGGCCACCGTCAAGACGTTCAGCCGCCGGGGAGCCAAAGTCGTGCTTCTCCCGGCCAACCAGGCCTACGAGCCGATAGAGCTCGACCCCGCCGACGTGCGGGTGTTCGGCAAAGTGGTCACAATCCTGCGCCGTCTCTGAGGCGCATCCAGCCCACGGTCCCGGCTGCGGCCGCCGCCCCGGCGGCCATCACCGCTGCCAGCACCACGAGCGGCACCGGTAGCGGGCCCCCGTCGCCTGCGTACTCGATGGTCACCCGCCCGAAGGCCTGCTCGCCTCCCCCGGCGTTACCCGCCAGCGCGTCCGGCGGCGGGGGCGCGACGGTCGTGGAGGTCGTGGTGGTCGGCCGGCCCGCGGTCGTGGTCGGCCCGGCCGCAGTCGTCGGCGGGGCCGTGGTGGCCGGGGCCGGTGGCGCCGTCACGGGGGCCGCGGTGCTCACCGGGGCCACGTCGGACACGGCCGCGGCCACGTCGAGGCGGCCCTGGCAACCGTTCCCGCAGGGCACCCGCCTGTCGGCGGTGGCCAGCAGCCGGTCTACAGCCGCGCCCGGGCTGCGGCCCTGGGCCATCACGAGAGCCAGGGCCCCGGACACGTGGGGGGTGGCCATCGAGGTCCCCGCCGCCCGGGCGTAGCCCCCCGGGTAGGTCGAAACGAGGTCGGCCCCCGCCCCCGCGCCGCCCCCGCCGGGGGCCACCAGGCCCCACTTGGCACTGCCGATGGGGCTCGAGTAAGGAGCCACCGAGCCGTCCCGGCCGGTGGCCCCCACCACGACGGCGTTGAGGTTGCCGTAGTTGGAACTACCCAGGTCGAGAAGGCCGACGTTCTCGTTGCCCGAGGCCAGCACGGGCACCGCCCCCCGGGACCAGGCGTACTCGATCCCCGGGCGCAGCGGCGTGCCCAGCAACGAGACGATCAGGAAGTTGGGGTCGCCCAGGCTGAGGTTCACGACCCGCGCCCCCCGGTCGACCACCCAGCGGATGGCGTTGTTGATGTCCTCGACCGACGCCCGCCCCTGGTCGTCAACCGCCTTGGCCACGACCAGGCGGGCGTCCGGCGCCACTGCGGCCACGCCCCGGGCGTTCCCCGTGACGGCCGCTGCGATCCCGGCCACCACCGTGCCGTGGCCGTGGCCGTCGTGGGCCGAGCCCTCCCGGCAGGGCCCGCCCAAGCACGTGGCCAGGGCGTCGATCTTGGGGCCCAGGTCGGGGTGAGCAGCGTCGATCCCGGTGTCCACGATGCCGATCGTGACCCCCTCGCCCGTCGACCTGGCCCACGCCTCGGGGGCGCCGATCTGGGTGAGGTTCCACTGGTCGGGGAAGAACGGGTCGTCGCTGGCCAAGGCCAGGGCGGGCGCGCCCAAGCCCACGACGACCAGGACTAGGCACAGCAGGGCCGCGCCGGACAGGCGCCGGCTCACGGACGGGGACATCGCCAACATGGTGCCCGATCGGAGGTGGTTAGCCGGCGCGCCCAGCCTCGATCACGGCCCGTAGCACCCGGTGGACGGTCTCCAGGTCGGCCCGGTCGACGTGCTCGTCGGCGTGGTGGGCGAGGTTGGGGTCGCCGGGGCCGAAGTTGGTCGCGGGCACCCCCCGGGCCGCGAAGCGGGCCACGTCGGTCCAGCCCAGCTTGGCCTCGGCCGGTTGCCCGGTGGCCTCCAACACGGCCATGAGCAGGGGGTGGGCCAGGGCCGGGAGAGCGGCCGGGGCAGAGTCGACCAGCTCGAACGTGTCCGCGCCGGCCAGTGTGGCCCGGACGTGTTCGGCGGCCTCGGCCACCGAGCGGTCGGGTGCGAACCGGTGGTTGACGGTCAGCACGGCCCGGTCGGGCACGACGTTGCCGGCCACCCCGCCTTCGGCGAACACCGCCTGGAGGCTCTCGCGGAACAGGCAGCCGTCGATGTCGACCTCGCGGGTCTCGTACCCGGCGAGGGTGGCCAGGTCGGGCCCCAGACGGTGGATGGCGTTGCGGCCCAGCCACGGCCGGGCCGAGTGGGCCCGCACCCCCGTGTAGGTGAGCCGGGCCCGCAGCGTGCCCTGGCACCCGGCCTCGACCCTGGCCCCGGTGGGTTCGGCCAGCACGGCGGCGTCGGCCGCCAGCAGCTCGGGAGCCTCCCGGAACAGCCGCTCCACGCCGTTGTAGCGGCTGTCGATCTCCTCGCACTCGTAGAACACATAGGTGACGTCGACGGCTGGCGCCTCCACCGTGCGGGCCAGCTCGGCCAGCACGGCCACGCCGCCTTTCATGTCACAGGCGCCGATGCCCCAGCACTGCTGGCCCACCAGCCGGGCCCGCTCGTTGCCGTTGGGCGGCACCGTGTCGGTATGCCCGGCCAGCAGCAGCCGAGCGGGCCGCCCCAGCGACGTGCGGGCCACCAGGTTGTCCCCGATGCGCACGGTCTCCAGCCACGGCACCGGCCGCAGGAGCGATTCGAGGTGGTCGGTGATGGCCCGCTCGTTGTGGCTGGTCGAGGGGATGTCGACCAGCTCGGCGGTCAGGGCCAGCAGGTCGGTCAGGTGCCCACCCCGTGCTCGCGCAGGATGTCCTCCAGCTTGCCCTTGTCGTGGCGCTCGCCTTCTTGGAGCCGGCGGATGACGAGCGCGCACGGCAGCCCGAACTCCCCGCCCGGGAACTCCCGCCGCCGCGAGGCCTGCACGACCACCGACCAGGGCGGCACGACCCCCCGGCTGAGCTGCTCGCCCGTCTGGGCGTCGATCACCGGGATGCCGGGGTTGAGGATCACGCCTTCGGCCAGCACGCAGCCGTCGCCCACCCTGGCCCCCTGGGTGATCATGCAGCGGCTGCCGATGAGGCAGTCGTCGCCGATGATCACGGGGGCGGCCTGGGGGGGCTCCAGCACGCCGCCGATGCCCACCCCGCCCGACAGGTGGACGTTGGCCCCCACCTGGGCGCACGAGCCCACGGTGGCCCAGGTATCGACCATGGTGTTGGCCCCCACCCGGGCGCCGATGTTGACGTAGCTAGGCATCATCACGACACCTCGCTCCAGGTGTGACCCCCAGCGGGCCGACGCCCCAGGCACGACCCGCACGCCCGCCTCCTCGAAGCCGTGCTTGAGGGGGATGCGGTCGGCGAACTCGAACGGCCCCAGTTCGACGGTCTCCATGGCCGACACCCGGAACAGGAGCAGGATCGCCTGCTTGACCCAGACGTTGACCGTGACCTGGTCGGTCACGGGGTCGTAGTCGGCGGCTCGCACCTCGCCCCGGTCGAGCCGGCGGATCACCTTGTGGACGGTGGCGACGGCGTCGCCGTCGCCGGGCCCGAGCTCGGCTCTCCGTTCCCACAGTTGCTCGATCTGTGCCTGGATGTCAGCCATCGGGGGCCAACCGTAGTTCCGCTGCCCGCGGGCCCGAGGGGCCTGGTGCCCTTCGGCTCACCGCGCCGAGGCGAACACCACCCCCTGGGGGCCCCCGGTAGCCTGCGCCCGTGCCCCGGCCCACAGGTGATCGGCCCGGGGCCGGCCCCCGGCGTCGGGCGGACCGGCTGGCCTCGGCCGTACGGGTCGCGGCGCTGGCCGCCGTGCTGGTCGCCCTGGCCGCCTGCTCGCGCCCGGCGGGGACGGGCGGGGACCGTCCCCCTGCTGCTGACCCGACGGCGGAGACGGCCAACAGAGGCCAGGGCGCAGGGTGGCTCCCGCCCGTTCGCCTGGGCACGCTGGCTCCCGAGGTCGACGAGAGCAGCGGGCTGGCCGCCTCCCGCCGCAACCCCGGGCGGCTGTGGACGCACAACGACTCGGGGGACGGGCCTTTCATCTACTGCCTGGCCCCCTCGGGCGAACCGTGCGGCACGTGGCGGGTGACAGGGGCGGCGGCGCGGGACTGGGAGGACATGGCCGTCGGCCCGGGCCCGGTGGCGGGGACCGACTACCTGTACATCGGCGACATCGGCGACAACCTGGCCGACCAGGCCCAGATGACCGTCTACCGGGTGCCCGAGCCGGCTGTGGGCGACGGCCCGCCCCCGGCTGGTGGTTCGGCCCCCTTGCCCACCGAGGCGGCCGAGGCCATCCGCCTCCGCTATCCCGACGGGCCGCGCGACGCCGAGGCCCTCATGGTCCACCCCACCACCGGCGACCTCTACATCGTCTCCAAGGAGGCCGGGCCCAACGTCTATGTCGCCCGGGCGCCTTTGTCGACCACCGGGACCACGACCCTGGAGAGGGTGGCGACCCTGGGCATCAGCGGGGGCGACCTGTTCACGCTGGTCACCGGGGGCGACATCTCCCCCGACGGGACGCGGGTGGCGCTGTCGACCTACCTGGAGGGAGTCGAGCTGACGCTCCCGGCCGGGGCCTCCTCGTTCGACGCCGTCTGGTCGGCCTCCCCCCAGCCCGTCGACCTCGGGCTCCGGCCCCAGGGCGAGGCCGTGGCCTACCGGCTCGACGGCCAAGCGCTCCTGGCCACCAGCGAGAGCCGGGGAGGGGCGGCGGCCCCCATCTTCGAGACCGTGCGGCGCTGACGCCGGTCTCAGCGAAGCAGGTCGTAGTAGAGGTCGAGGGTGCGGTCCACCACCTGCTCGACCCTGAACTCTCCCTCGACCAGGGCCCGGCCCCGCTCCCCCATGTCCGCACACTGGGCCCGGTCGGCCAGAAGGTCGCCCACAGCCTGGGCCAGCGCTTGTGGGTCGCGGGCCCCCACCAGCAGTCCCGTCACGCCGTGCTGCACGACGTCGCGGCACCCGGGCGTGTCAGTCGTGACGATCGGGCGGGCCGAGGCGGCCGCTTCCAGCAGGACCTTGGGCACACCCTCGCCGTAGTACGTGGGGAGCACGACCACGGTGGCCTCCCTCAGCACCGAGGGCATGTCGTCGCGCACACCCCACCACTCCACGTCGCCGGCCTCGGCCCAGCTCTCCAACTGGTCGCGGCTCACGCTGAACGAAGAGTCCTCGTCGGGCGCGCCGACGAGCACGAAGCGGGCCCCGGGGTGGCGCCTGCGAACCGTGCGGGCCGCCTCGACGAACTCCCCGACCCCCTTGGGCCAAAGCAACCGGCCGGCCATCACCACCACGGGAGGGCCGTCGGGCAGGGCCGACGGCCTGAAGAGCTCGCAATCCACCCCCGAGCCAGGGATCACGTGCGCCCGGTCGGGCGGGAAGCCGTAGGACTCGACGAACTGCCGGCGGTCGTCAACGTTCTGGAAGATGGCCAGAGCTTGGCGGCCCCGCATGACGACGGCGACCGCACGGGCCGCCGCCCGGGCTGCCACCCTTGACGACCGCGACCCTCCACCCACGGCCAACCCGCCCTGGCCGGCCACGGCGTTGACCACCTTGGTCCGGCGCACGAGGCGGGCGGCCAGCGACCCGTACAGGATCGACTTGAGGCTCACGTGGTGGGCGATGTCGGGCTTCACCGCCAGGTAGGCCCGCACCACCTGCACGAGGGGCACCACCTCCCGCAGTGGGTTGAGGCTGGCCCTGCTCATCGAGAGGGGGACGAAGTGCATGCCCCGGCTCTCGATCTTGGCCCGAAAGCCGGTGTCCTTGGCCGCCACCCACACTTCGAACCCGCGCTCTCGAGCGGCCACCGCCAAGGGCAGGCGATGGGAGACGAAGAACCAGTCGACGTTGACGACGTAGAGCAGCCGCCGGCGGCCTGCGTTCACCGGCCGCCGGGACCGGCCCCGGACCGGTGGACGGACACGGCATAGTCCCCGCCCGCGTAGGGCTGGCGGTACCACGTGGCCCACCGCTCGACCAGCGCCAGGCCGGCCACGGCCGCGCACCGGTCGTAGGTCGCCAGGTCGAGGCGACCGGGCTCCAGCTGGAAGCCGGCCACCAGGGCTCCACCGGGCTCGAGATGGCGGGCCAGGGCAGCCACCACCTGGGCCTCGGTGCCTGGGGCCACGAAGATCATCACGTTGCCGGCCAACACCACGGTGTCGAAGCGCCGGCCCAGCTCGACAGTGGCCAGGTCGGCCTGGGCCCAGTCCAGCGCCGGGGCCTTGGCCCGGGCCTTGTCGAGCATGGCGGGGTCGAGGTCGACGCCCACTACGTCGAAGCCCCGCCGGGCCAGTTCGATGGCCACCCGGCCCGTGCCACACCCGGCGTCGAGCACCGACCGGCCGCCCAGGGAGGCCACGAAGTCGGCCTCGCCGTGGACGTTCTCGCCCTGGGCGGCCAGGTCCGACCAGCGGTCGTCGTAGGTCGAGGCCCGGCCCTGGGCCTCGGCTGACCACCGGCTGCGCGGCGACTGGTCCATCACCGCGAGACTGTACGGCCATGAACGTCCCTCTCGTCCCCCGCCAGGTGCTGTTCGGCAACCCCGAGCGCACCAGCCCCCGCATCTCCCCCGACGGCCTCCGCCTCGCCTGGATCGCCCCCGACGAAGGCGTGCTCAACGTCTGGGTGTCGCCCGTCGGGCAGATGGACGAGGCCGAACCGGTCACCAACGACCGCGACCGGGGCATCCGCAGCTACTTCTGGGCACACGACAACCGCCACCTGCTCTACATCCAGGACAAGGGGGGCGACGAGAACTGGCGCCTCTACAGCGTCGACCTCGACTCGGGCGACATCGCCGACCTGACCCCGTTCGACGGGGTGCAAGCCCGCATCGAGGAGGTCGACCGCCACTACCCCCACGAGATCCTGGTGGGGCTCAACCGCGACAACCCCGAGCTGCACGACGTCTACCACCTCGACCTGCGCACCGGGGAGCTCGACAAGATCGTCGAGAACCCCGGCTTCATCGGGTTCGTGATCGACGCCCAGCTCCAGGTGCGGGGCGGGGTCGCCCCCCAGCCCGACGGGGGCCTGTCCGTGCTCGTGCGCGACACCCCCGAGGACGAGTGGCGCCTGCTGTTCCAGGTCGGCCAGGAGGACGCGCTGTCGACCTTCCCCATCACCTACACGGCCGACGGCAAGGGCATCTGGGCCATCAGCTCGGTGGACGCCAACACCGGGCGGTTCGTGCGCATCGACGCGGCCACGGGCGAGGCCGAGGTGGTGGCCGAGGACCCCCAGTACGACGTGTCGGGCGTGAAGCTGCACCACGAGAGCCGCGAGCCGCAGATGATCTCGTTCCTGCGCGACCGGGTGGAGCACCAGGTGCTCGACCCCTCCATCGCCGAGGACATCGCCATCTTGGAGGCCCTGGAGGACGGCGACCTGAGCCTGCTCAACGAGGACGACGCCGACCGGACCTGGCTGGTGGCGCACATGAACGACGACGGGCCCGTCCGCTACCACGCCTACGACCGCGAGGCCAAGAAGGCCACCTTCCTCTTCGAGCACCAGCCCGCGCTGGGCCAGTACACGCTGGCCAAGATGGAGCCGTTCACGTTCACGGCCCGCGACGGCCTGGAGATCCACGGCTACATGACCTTCCCCCCGGGCGAGGAGCGTTCGGGCCTGCCGGCCGTGCTCAACGTGCACGGCGGCCCGTGGGCGCGCGACTCGTGGGGGTACGACGGCGAGGCCCAGTGGCTGGCCAACCGGGGCTACCTGTGTGTCCAGGTCAACTACCGGGGTTCCACGGGCTACGGCAAGTCGTTCGTCAGCGCCGGCGACCGGGAGTGGGGCGCCAAGATGCACGACGACCTCGTCGACGCCGTGGCCTGGGTGGTCGAGCAGGGCCACGCCGACCCCGATCGGGTGGCCATCTACGGCGGGTCCTACGGCGGGTACGCGGCCCTCGTGGGTGCGGCGTTCACCCCCGACCTGTTCCGCTGCGCGGTCGACATCGTGGGGCCGTCCAACCTGGCCACCCTGATCGGGTCGATCCCGCCCTACTGGGCGCCCATGATCGCCCAGTTCCACACCCGGGTGGGCAACCCCGAGACCGAGCCCGACCTCTTGTGGGAACGGTCCCCGCTGTCGAAGGCGGGCGACATCCGCATCCCCCTGCTCATCGCCCAAGGGGCCAACGACCCCCGGGTCAAGCAGGCCGAGGCCGAACAGATCGTGGCCGCCCTCACCGAGAAGGGCATCGACCACGAGTACATGCTGTTCCCCGACGAGGGCCACGGCTTCGCCAAGCCCGAGAACCGGCTGAAGTTCTACGCGGTGGCCGAGAAGTTCCTGGCCCGCCACCTCGGGGGCCGCTTCGAGGAGTGAGGGCGGCGCCCGGGCCCGACGCCGGCGCCCCTGCCGCGCTCAGTCGTAGTCGTTGTAGTCCCCGTAGCGGGCCTTGGCGTTGACCGGGCTGGTGCCGAAGATCACGGCCAGGTCCTCCCATGTGACCCCCTGCTCGCGCGCCTCGTTGACCAACCGGCGGGTCAGGCCCTCCATGTAGGCCTTGGACGCGATCAAGGCCTGGATGCGGGCCGTGGGTGAACCTGCCGGGTCCTTGGCCTGGTCGATGAGGCTGGTCAGCCCGAGCAGGATCTCGTCGGGTGCGTCGGGGTCGGGCGTCGCCGCGTCTTCGTCGTCCATCGGCCGGGAATGGTAGGCGCCCGGCCCGGGCCCGGTCCGCGATCACTGACTGGGCGGTACTCTGGGCCTTCGTGGGCAATGACTCGCGGCTCGTGCCTCATCAGGAGAGGCTTGCCTCGTTCCTCGCTTGACCCAAACGGCTGTTCGCCACAGATGAGCTGCCCAGGACCAACCGGAAGTAGGGCGAGAAGCGAGGCAAACTTTGACCGTGGAGGCACTAGATTGCGTCGGGCCCAGCCGGGTTGGTCTGGCACGTCTTGCGAACGGGCGGTGGTGCGCTGATGGGTGACAAGGAGACCCTCTACGTCTGGCCGACTCCGCTCACGCCCCACGCGCTGGTAAGCCTGTGCCCGTCGGTCCAGATGCGAGGGGGTTTCTTCGCCCCAGCCGAGGTCGTCGTCTTCCCCGAGGCGGTCGTGTCCTCCGGGTACACAGTGATGTCAACCGAGGCGTACCTCGAAACCGGCCAGGACCTCCATGTCACGGCTTCGGCAGTACGGATCAATGTCGGTAGCCCCGGCAAGAACGAACCTTTCTCGCTGATCTGGACCCCGCTGCCGGGGCACAGCGAAGCAAAGGGCCTCGCTCACGTGGTTGCCCGGCCGGGTGCGCTCCCGATCATGGAGGACATGATTAGCCAGTCCGCCACCTCCGAGACGGACGCGCGAACCGTCATCCGCGAGGCGCAGGACCTGAACGGCCCTCGGGTGCCCTCAATGCTCCGCCCTCCCTCAGAAGCGGGGCTGGTCAAGTCTCTCAGCATCCCCGCCAGCAACCTGCGGCTGATCAGCCGCCTCAGCGACGAGTTGCTCAAGCGTGACGCGACGATCGTCCACGAGGTCGTCATCGCCGCTGCCGTCCCCGAAGCGGTCGAGAACGCGCAAGGTCTGCGGTGCGAGGTCTCCGTCTTCCCACGAGGACTGGTGCGCATCACCAGCGCTCCAGCAGGTGCCCAACACACGGTCGTCGGGCCCGTCGAGCCGGAGTGGGGCCGCCCGCCGGAAGGCCGTACCGGGATCGGGTCACGGTACGTGCTCGAAGGGCTGGTGAGCCGGAACGAGTTCGTGGTGGACGCGCCTTCGATCGACGGCGGAGTCCGGACCGGCCGTTTGGGTTCCGTCGTGCGAGCCCGCGTCCGGTTGCTGAGAGGCAACGAAGAGGTCTGCCGGCTCAACCACTTGTTCGAACTCGAGCACCATGACACGGCATCGCCGTTCGCCGAGGTTGTTCAGCATGTCATCGAAGCAGGAAGGCTGACGGACCTCGACGTGGCACAGGCGACGGGCGTGGCTGTTGAAACAGTACGTGCCTGGCTGCGCGACGACGAGGAGCCGGCGGGCATCGAGACCGCTCGCCTCAACGAGCTCTCCGGGATAGTCGAGCGCCTCGCCGATGTCATCGACGCCGACTTCATACCGCTCTGGCTGCGCAAGCCGCTTCGGGTGCTCGGGGACCAGAAGCCGCTCGACCTGCTCGCTCGCGGTGACTACAGGAAGATCAGCCGGATGGTGGCCGGCCTCGAGTCCCCGGTCGCGTCATAGCTGTTAGCGGCTCCGAGTGGCCTCCCCAGAACGGCGACGGTTGGCGGGAACCTGGCTCCGCCACGCCCGGACCGACCGGTCACCGCTGGCTACGCCCGCCGATCACGCGGACGGAAGGTGGCAGCGCGGACGAGTCATCGGGGGCTTCTACCTCGCCGAGTCGGAGGACACAGTTCGTGCCGAGTGGTACCGGTACCTAGCGGAGTGGGGGATCCCGCCACTGAAGGCCGACCTCCGCCACCTTTGGCGTTTCGACGTGGACATCGAAGTCGCCGACCTTTCCACCGCCGAGCGGTTGGCCGAGCATGGGCTCGCGCTGCCCACACCAGACTCGCTCACATGGGCCCCGTACCAGGACGTCGGCGAGCAGTTGTTCCGGGAAGGCTGGGACGGGTTGGTCGCTCCTTCGGCAGCCCGGCCAGCGGGGGAAGTCTTGTGCCTGTTCTGGCGAAGACCCGAACTTGGGGGCGTCAGGGCAGTGCCGCCGCCGGATCGTTGGGAAGAGCCTCCGGTCCCACCCCGCGGCATGACCACGTGACTTGGCACCCGATCGCCAATGTGCCCATCGCCGGTGTCCATCGCCGGTGTCCATCGCCGGTGTCCATCGGACGGCTTTGGGCTGTCAGTCGTGGCGGCGGAACCGCCAACCTAGGCCCCGGCCCGAGGAGCGGTCGGGGGGCCGGGGCGGGTCGGGCTCGGTGAGCCAGACGGTCTCTTCGATCCCCAAGCTGAGCTGGGCCGGGCCCAGGAGGTGGTTCTCGCAGGACACCTCCACCCGCTCGGACAGCTTGCCGAAGAAGTCTCGCTGGGGGACGCGCTGCAGGCGCAGGACCGTGTACTTCCAGTCGACGCCAGGGGTGGGCGGCTTGTACGTCTCCCGGTAGAACGTGTCGCCCACCTGGAGGTCGGCGGCCGTCTTGCGGATCACGGCCAAGAGTATTCGTGACCTGGGCCCGGGAGGCAAGGGCCGCCGCTCGGCAGGGACCTGGCCGGGCGCTGGTAGTGTCCCGCGCCGGCGGCCCGGCCGCCCATCGCCCGACCATGGACCGCCCTCCGACTGCCCCCGAAGTCGAGCCCTCCCGCCGGCTCCGGGCGCCTGGCCGGCCGTGATGTCGCTCAGGGGCCGTCTGCTGGTGGCCTCGCCCGTCCTCGTCGACCCCAACTTCGACGGCACGGTGGTGCTCGTCCTCGAGCACGGCGACGACGGGGCCGCGGGCGTGGTCCTCAACCGGCCTACGGCCACCGACGTGGGCGACCCGCTCCCCGGTTGGCACCGGCTGGCCCTCGAACCGGCGGTGGTGTTCGACGGCGGCCCGGTGTCGCCCGACGGGGCCATCTGCCTGGGCCGGTCGTGGCCCGACGAACCCTCGCCCGCCTGGGAGCCGGTGGTGGGGGCGGTCGGCACCGTGGACCTGTCGGTCGACCCCGGCGAGGTGTCCGCCGGGCTCCAGGGCATCCGGGTGTTCGCCGGCTACGCGGGCTGGGGTGCGGGGCAACTGGAGGACGAGGTGGAGGCGGGCGCCTGGTTCGTCATCGACGCCCGGCCCGAGGACGCTCTGTCGTCGGAGCCCGAGAACCTGTGGCGGTCCGTCCTGCGCCGCCAGCGGGGCCGGCTGGCCATGTTCGCCAACTTCCCCGACAACCCGGACGCCAACTGAGCCGGGTGGGGCGGCGGTCCGTACTGTATCGGGGGTGCAGCCGCTGACGCCCGTCCAGGTCCGGGTCCTGGGGTGCCTGGTCGAGAAGGAACGGACCACCCCCGACAACTACCCCCTCACCATGAACGGCCTGCTGACCGCCTGCAACCAGACGACCAACCGCTCGCCGGTGGTGACCTTCACCGAGGCCGTGGTGTCCAACGCCATCGTCAACCTGCGGGCCGACAACCTCGTCCGCATCGACCACAGCCGCTCCAACCGCGCCGACAAGTACCGCCACGTGCTCGACCAGGTGCTCGGGGTGGGCAACGCCGAGGTCTCGCTCCTGGCCGTGCTCATGCTGCGGGGCCCCCAGACGGTGGCCGAGCTGCGGGCGCGCACCGAACGGCTCCACCGCTTCGCCGGCCCCGACGAAGTGGATGAGGCCCTAGCCCGCCTGGCAACCCGTTCCCCGGCACCGCTGGCGGTGAGGCTGGCACCCCTGCCGGGCCACCGCGAGGCCCGGTGGGCGCACTTGCTGGCGGGCGACGTGGGCCCCGAGGAGCTGGCCCTGGCCTCGGCCTCGCCCCCGGGGGGCGGGGACGGGTCGCGCGGCCAGTCCCGGACCGAGCGCATCGAGGCCCTGGAGGACGCCGTCGCCGTCCTGCAGGCCGAGCTGGCCGAGCTCCGGGCCGAGGTCCGTGGCTCCCGGGAGCGACCGTCATAGGCGACCGTCCTCCATGCGCACCACCCGGTCGGCCAATGCCAGGGCGCGCTCATCGTGGGTGGCGCACAGCACGGCCTTGGACCGCGAACGGACTTCGGCCAGCAGGGCCATGACGGCCGCCCCGGTGGCCGAGTCGAGGTTGCCGGTGGGTTCGTCCGCCAGGACCAGGGGCGGGTCGTTGGCCAGGGCCCGGGCCACCGCCACCCGCTGCTTCTCCCCGCCCGACAGCGTGGCCGGCCGGGCCGACAGCCGGTGGCCCAGGCCGAGCCCGACCAGCAGGTCGTGGGCCCGGGCGGCGGCCGCCGCCCGCTCCCAGCCGGCTGCCTCCAGCACGATACGAACGTTCTCCAGGGCCGTCAGGTTGGCCAGGAGCTGGAAGGACTGGAAGATGAACCCCACCTTGGCCAGGCGCAGGGCGGGTAGGCGCTTCTCGGTCAGGGCCGTGACCTCGGTGCCGTCCACCCACACCCGACCGGCCGTGGGGCGCAGCAGGGCACCCGCGAGCTGCAGCAAAGTCGACTTGCCGGCGCCCGACGGCCCCATGACCAGCACCATCTCGCCGGCCGCCACCTCCAAGGTGGCAGAGGACACGGCCGTGACCTGCGAGGGCCCGGAACCGAACACCCTGCTCACCCCGTCGAGCCGTAGCAGCGGGTTCAAGCCCGGAACACCTCGGCGGGGTCGAGGCGGGCCACGGGCCGAGCGGGGATGAACGACGCCACCACGGCCATGGCCAGCGCCCCCGTCCCGGCGAACACCACGTCGCGCCAGCGCACCTCGGTGACGAACACGGGCACGATCTGCTCGATGGCCGGGCCCAGGCCCAGGCTGAGAAGGCAGCCCAGGACGAACCCGGCCATGGCGGCCACCATCGACTGCTGGAACACGATGGCGTACAGCCTGCGGTTGCTGAACCCGATGGCCTTCAGCACCCCGTACTCCCGGGACTTCTCCAGCGTGGCCGTGTAGATGATCAGCCCGATCACGGCCGTTCCCACCACGAAGGCCACCACCACCAGCACCCACAGGACGGGCAGGAAGGCCTCGCGCAGGTTGTCGGAGTTGCGGTCGGCCAGCTCGGTGCCGGCGAACACCTGGGTGCCGGGCACGGCCCCGACTATGGCGTCGCCGACATGCCGGGCGGCCTCGGCCGGCACGTCGGGGCCACCTTCCACGGTCACCAGGAAGTAGCTGGTGAACCCAGCGGCCCCCGAGATGGCAGCCACGTCGTCGAGGTTGGCCCAGGCGAACTGGTAAGCGAAGGCGTTCCCCCCGCTGACCACGGCCGCCACCCGCAGCCCGCCGGGGCCGATGTCGAGGGTGTCGCCCACCTTCACGTCGAAGTTCTTGGCGAACACCCGGTCGACGGCTATCTCGCCGGGGGCCAGTGGACGGTCACGGCCGCGTACGGCCTCGGGCCAGCCCACTCCCCCGCCCGCGGGCGCCCCCAGCAGGAAGAGGTCGGCGTCCTTGGCCCCCACCCGGAACCCCGCGGGCCGGCTGATCAGGGGCGCCACGCCCACCACCCCCGGCACCGCCGCGATGGCCTCCCCGGCGGCCAGCGGCAGGATCGACCGGGACTGCAAGAAGTCGCCGGGCGTGCCCTCCTGGGCGACCCACAGGTCGGCGCCCGAGGTCCGCACGTAGCGGGTGGCCTCCTGCACCACCCCCCAGTACAGCGCCCGCAGGATGACGACGAGCACGACCGACAGGGCGACACCCGCCACCGAGATGGCGAACCGGGTGCGTTCGTGGGCCAGGTTGCGCCAGGCGATGTTGGTCAAGTCAGCCCGTGGCCGGCGCGCCCAGCCGCCGGCCCACGAGGTGGAGCCGGTCGAGGGGTTGCACTACAGCCAGGCGCACGTGGCCCGCGCCCGCCGGGCCGTAGAGGTCACCGGGCGACACCAGCGCCCCGGCGTCGGCCGCCAGGCGGTGGGCCAAGGCCCACGCGTCACCGCCGGGGGCCGGCACCCACAGGTAGAACGAACCCCCGGGCAGTGGGGCGGGCAGCCCGGCCTCGGCCAGAGCACCGGCGAGATAGCGCAGGCGCTCGTCGTAGCGGCCCCGCTGCTCGTCGACGTGGCCGTCGTCGTCGAGGGCGACGGCTGCGGCCGCCTGGACGGGCCCTGGCATCATCAGCCCGGCGTGCTTGCGGGCCTCCCCCAGGTAGTGGACCAGAGCCGGGTCGCCGGCGTAGAAGCCAGCCCGGAGACCGGCCAGGTTGGAACGCTTCGACAACGAGTGGACGGCTAACACCCCATCGAGGCCGGCCTCGAGGACCGTCCGGGGGCGGTCGGCCCACGTGAACTCGGCGTAGCACTCGTCCGAGAGGACGGGAACGCCCCGGGCCCGGCCCCAGCGGGCGGCCGCTCCCAGGTCGTCGAGGTTGCCGGCCGGGTTACCCGGCGAGTTGACCCACAGGCACAGCGCACGGGCCGCGTCCGCTTCATCGACGGCGCTCAGGTCGAGCCTCCACCGGCCGTCCACGGGGACGGGTACGGCCCGGCACCCGGCCAGCACCGCGCCCATCTCGTAGGTGGGATAGGCCACGGCCGGGTACAGGACGGTGTCCCGCCCGGGCGAACGCAGGTGCAGCATCTGGGGCAGGCTGGCCACCAGCTCCTTGGTCCCCACGCAGGCGGCCACCGCCTCGGGTGGCACGTCCACCCCGAAGCGACGGGCCATCCAGGCCACGGCCGCCTGGCGGAAGCGGGCGTTGCCCAGCGAAGCCGGGTAACCCCGCTCGGCCCCCGAGGTGGCTAGGGCCTCGACCACCGCCCGCGGGGGCGGGTCACAGGGCGTGCCGATCGACAGGTCGACCAGCCCGCCCTCGTGGGCCGCGGCCAGGGCCTTGAGGCCGTCGAGGCGGTCGTAGGGGTAAGGCGGGGGCTCCCAGCCCACCTCAGTGGCCGTCACCCGGAGGACCGGACGAACTCGGCAAAACGGGGGGCGTCGGACTCGTGCAGCCTCGCCCGCAGCCGGGTGGCCTCGGCCTCGTGCTCTTCGGACAGGACCTCGCCGGCCCGGTGGACGGCGGCCAGGACGTCCCCCCGGTCGTAGGGCACGACCAGCTCGACCACCCGGAACAGTGCCCGCAGCCGGTCGGACAGAGCGGCCAGCAGGCCGTCGACGCCCTCGCCGGTGACGGCCGAGATGAGGACCGAACCCGGGTGGCGCTGGCGCAGGCCGGCCAGCAGGGCGTCGCTCCCAGGGGCCAGGTTGTCGGCCTTGTTGAAGGCGATGAGCTCGGGCACCTCGTGGGCACCGATCTCGGCCAAGACGTCACGGACAGCCCGGATCTGGCCCTCGGGATCGGCCGAGGACACGTCGACCACGTGCAGCAGCAGGTCGGCTTCGATCACCTCGTCGAGCGTCGAGCGGAAGGCCTCGACCAACTGGTGGGGCAGCTTGCGCACGAAGCCGACGGTGTCGGTCAGCAGCACCGGCTCGCCCCCCGGCAGCGTGAAGCGCCTGGTGGTGGGGTCGACGGTGGCGAACAGCCGGTCCTCGACCACCACGCCGGCGTCGGTCAGGCGGTTGAGCACCGTCGACTTACCAGCGTTGGTGTAACCGACGAGCGCCACGGTCGACAGGTTGGAACGGGCCCGGGCCTTGCGCTGGGTACGGCGGTTCTTGGACAGCTCCTTGAGCTCGGCCTCCAGCTTGGTGACCCGGCGCAGCAGACGCCGGCGGTCGACCTCCAGCTTGGTCTCGCCCCCGCCGAACCGGGTGCCGATGCCGCCCGACTGCTGGCTGAGGCCCTTGCCCCGGCCCCGCAGCCGGGGCAACCGGTAACGGAGCTGGGCCAGCTCGACCTGGTTCTTGCCCTCCTGGGTGTGGGCGTGCTGGGCGAAGATGTCCAGGATGAGGGCCGTACGGTCGATGGCCGTGCGGCCCAGGATCTTCTCCAGGTTGCGGCTCTGAGCGGGGCTGAGCTCGTCGTCGAAGATGACCGTGTCGGCGTCCACCGTCTCGGATATCTCCCGCAGTTCGTGGGCCTTGCCTTTGCCCACGAAGGTGGCCGGGTCGGGCTCGTCGCGCCTCTGCAGGACCCGTTCGGCCTCGTCCGCCCCGGCCGTGTCGGCCAGGGCAGCCAGCTCCTCGAGGGACTGCTCGGCGGCCTCGACGGTCGTGGGGGGGATGGCCACGCCCACCAGGACGACGGTCTCCCGCCGCCCCCTTTCGATCAGGGCCATGGCACCTCCGCCTCGAACACGAAGACCGCCGGCCCGGTCAGCACCACCGGGTCACCCAGCTCCACGGTCACGGCCCCCCCAGGCTGGTTCACGGTGACGGTGGGCCCGACGAGCCCCTTGGCGTGGGCCACGGCCGCGGCCGCGCACGCCCCACTGCCGCACGCCTGGGTCTCGCCCACCCCTCTCTCGAACACCCTCATCGACAGTTGGCCCGTACCCGGGCCAGCCACCACGTACTCCACGTTGAGGTCAGGGCGGTCAGGACCGGTAACCGCCGCCAAGTCCTCCACCAGCTCCACTCGGTGGGGGTTGCCCATGTCGACGTGCTGGCCGTCCACGGTCGCCGTGCCCATCTCCACGCTGACCAGCCCGTCGGGACGGATGCGGGCCCGGCGGGGGCCGGCATCGGTCGTGATCGTCACCTCGGGCCCGGTGGCCAGGCGGGCGTCGACGGCCGCCCGGGCCACGCAGCGCAGGCCGTTGCCGCTCGTCTCGGCCCGGCTGCCGTCGGCGTTGTACAGCTCCATCACCGGGCCGTCGGGCCCGGGGGTGACCCGTATGAGCCCGTCGGCCCCGACCCCCCGGTGGCGCTCGCACAGGGCGCGGGCCATGGCCGCGCCCGCGGGCACCGAGCCGTCGCGGTCGACCAGCACGAGGAAGTCGTTGCCCAGTCCGTGGTACTTACGCAGGCGCATCAGGCCGACCAGTGTTCCAGCAGCGCGGCCTGTAAGGCGACCGGGTTAGCGGGCGCCCCGAACCAGGCGACACGCGGGTCACGTCGGAACCACATGCGCTGGCGCCGGGAGAGCTCGCGGGTCCGGCGCCCGGCCTCCTCGATCGCCTCGGCCAAAGAGCACTCCCCGGCCAGGTGAGCCAGCAGCTCGCGGTAGCCGAGAGCCTGGCGGGCGGTGCGGGACAAGCCTCGGGGCCGGCTCGCCAGGGCCCGGACCTCGTCCACGAAGCCGGCCTCGACCTGGGCCCGGTAGCGGGCGGCGATGCGCCCGGCCACAGCCACCCGCGGCAGCCACACCCCGGCCAGGCGGAACCGGCTCGGAGGGTAGGCGCCTACCCCCGGCCCGAAGGAGGAGAACGGCCGCCCACTGCCCAGTGTGACTTCAAGGGCCCGTACCGTTCGCCGGGCGTTGGCCGGGTGGATGCGGGCCGCGGCCACCGGGTCGGCGGCTGCCAGCCGGCGGTGGAGCGTGGCCACCCCCGCGGGCTCGGCCGCCACGGCTTCGAGCTCGGCCCTCAGCTCGGGCCACGAGCCGGGCACGTCCAGGCCGTCGACCACCGCCTGGACGTAGAGCCCCGTCCCCCCGACGAGCAGCGCCCGGTGGCCCCGGGACTCGATGTCGTACACCACCGCCCGGACCTCGTTCTGGAAACGGGCCACCGAGTAGTCCTCGGCCGGGTCGGCCACGTCGACCATGTGGACGACCACGCCCTCGAGCTCGGCGGCCGTGGGTTTGGCCGTGCCGACGTCCATCCCCCGGTAGACCGCCATCGAGTCGGCCGAGACCAGCTCCACGTTCCCCAGCCGCCGGGCCACGGCCACAGCCAGGGCCGTCTTGCCCGACGCCGTCGGCCCCACCAATGCCATGTGGCGGGCGGGGGTGCCGGAGGCCGGGGGTGCCCTCAGACGGCCACCACGGGGATGCGGGTGCGGTGCCGGGGGCGGGCCGTGACCTCCACCAGCTCGCCGCTGAGGTGGTGGGGGGCGGCCGCCGTGACCCGCACGGTGGCATAGCTGCCAGCCGGCAGGGGGCGCTCACCCGCCGCGAAGTGGACGAGCTTGTTCTGCCTGGTCCGGCCGGCCAGGGCCGTCCCCTTCTTACCCGGGCCCTCGACCAACACTTCCTCGACCCGCCCGACCCGGGCCTGGTGGCGGGCCAGGGCCGAACGCTCGACGACCACCCGCAGGCGCTCGAAGCGGTCGGCCACCACGTCGGCGGGGACGAACTGATCGGTGCGCTCGGCCGCCTCGGTACCCGACCGGGGCGAGAACACGAACGTGTAGGCACTGTCGTAGGCGGCCTCGGCCACCACCTCCAGGGTCCGCTCGAAGTCGTCGTCGGTCTCCCCCGGGAACCCGACGATGAGGTCGGTGGTCACGGCCAGGTCGTCGATCGCGGCCCGGGCCTGCGCCAGCCGGGCCAGGTAACGCTCGGCCGTGTAACCCCGGTGCATGGCGGCCAGCACCCGGTCGCTGCCCGACTGCAGGGGGAGGTGGAGGTGCTCGCACACCGCCCCGCCGGCCGCCATGGCGGCGATGGTGTCGGGCCTCAGGTCCTTGGGGTGGGGGCTGGTGTAGCGCACCCGCCGGATGCCCTCGACAGCCCCGACGGCGCTCAGTAGCTCGGCGAACAGGGGCTTGAACTGCCGGGCTGCCAGGTCGCGGCCGTAGGAGTTCACGTTCTGGCCCAGCAGGGTGACCTCGGTGGTGCCGGCCGCGGCCAGGGCCTCGACCTCGGCCACCACCTGACCGAAGGGGCGGCTGATCTCCCGGCCCCGCACGGCCGGGACGATGCAGAAGGCGCAGGCGTTGTCGCAGCCGATCTGGATGGTCACCCACGCCGACCAGGCCACGTCCCGGCGGACGGGCAGGGCCGAGGGGAAGGCCGTCTCCTCGTCGAGGTCGGCCTCGTCCCAGATCTCCATGACCGGGCCGCCCCCGGCGGCCGCCTCGTGCAGCAGGTCGACGGCCCGGCCCACGTTGTGGGTCCCGAACACGGCGTCCACCTGGGGGGCGCGCTGCTGGACGAGGTCGCGGTCCTTCTGGGCCAGGCAGCCCCCGACCGCGATCTGCATCCCGGGCCGGCGGGCCTTGACCGCCTTCAGGTGGCCGAGATGGCCGTAGAGCTTGTTGTCGGCGTTCTCACGGATGCAGCAGGTGTTGAGCACCACGACGTCGGCCTGCTCGAGGTCGTCGGTCGCCTCGTAGCCGTCGGCCTCCAGCAGGCCGGCCAGGCGCTCGGAGTCGTGCTCGTTCATCTGGCACCCGAAGGTGCGGATGAGGTACCTGCTGGTCATAGGCGCCCCAGGTTAGGGGGCGCCGGACGGGTCAGGAGCCGAGCAGGTTGGCGGTGGCGTGGGTGCCGTTGTAGACGGGCCGGTAGGAACCCCGGGCGACGGTGGCCGGCTCCCCCACCGGGACGGGCGGGGCGGTCGTCGGGACCGGCGGCGGGCCCAGCGCCGACGCGGTCGGCGGCGCCGTCACCCGAGCCGGCACGACGGTCTCGGCCCCGGGGCGGCGCGACCGGTCTTCGACGGCCAGGCGGATGGCGGTGCGGCTCTCGCCGTCGATCTCGATGTCGGCGAACGTCGGCACACATACGAGGTCGATGTTGGACGGGGTGACGAACCCCCGGGCGATGGCGATGGCCTTGATGGCCTGGTTGAGGGCCCCAGCTCCCACAACCTGCACCTCGACCACCCCGGCCTGGCGGAGGACGCCCGCCAGCGCACCTGCGACCGCGTTCGGGTTGGACTTGCTGGATACCTTCAGGACCTCGACCATGCTGTCCCCCACGATCAGCGCCGAAACTAGAGCTGCCCCCAGCTCACGGCTTTTCTGGAGTACCGGTTCGACAGGCTAACCGCCATCTCCTGCCCGGGCCCGACCGATGACCCAGGGGGACGGGTGCCGGAGTGGTGGCCGGCCACCCCGGCACCCCTCGGTGCTAACCCAGGGTTATGGGCTCGTCGTCGGGGTCACGCTGGTTCTCCGCCAGCCCATCGTCGCCCAGGACATCGACGGCCAGCCCGCCACCGGCAGCGATGCCCACCGCCACCCGGACCCGCTCGGAGACCTCCACCATGATCTCGGGGTTGTCGATCAGGAAGGCCTTGGCGTTCTCCCGGCCCTGGCCGAGCTGCTCGCCCTCGTAGGTGTACCAGGCACCCGACTTCTTGATGATCCCTCGGTCGACACCCACGTCGAGCAGCGAACCCTCCCGGCTGATGCCCTTGCCGAACCCGATGTCGAACTCGGCCTGCTTGAACGGGGCGCTCACCTTGTTCTTCACGACCTTGACGCGGACCCGGTTGCCCACGACCTCGACCCCGTCTTTGATCGACTCGATGCGGCGGATGTCGAGGCGCACTGACGAGTAGAACTTCAGGGCCCGCCCACCGGGGGTGACCTCGGGCGAGTTGTGCACCATCACTCCGTCGACGAAGTAGTTGTGCGAGCCCTCGACCTCGATGTCGAACCGGTGCGTCGAGCGGGTGGGTGCCTTGGTGGCGATCTTCGTGATGGGCATGGGCACGAGCTCGTACCGCATCGGTCGCAGGTCGGGCTCCACCGCGAACCGGCCCCGGAAGCGGGGAAGCAGCTTGTGCTCCATCGACGGGTGGACGAACGGCGCGATCAAGGCGTGGAGCTTGGCCGTCTCCTCCTTGGCGAACACCAGCACGGCCTTGCCGGCCTCATTCACGAGCGTCGGCGAGATGCCCCACGTGTCGCGCAGGTAAGCGGCGACTCGTTCGCGCGTGGCCGGGGCCATGGCCTCCACGCAGATCTCCGAGCGACCACTGCCGTGGGCCGTGCCGGCGTCCTGGTACCAGACGGCCAGCGACAGGGGCGTGAGCCCCTTCAACCCGTCGTCGTCGAAGACCTTCTGGCCGAGCGGGCCGTAGACCGACCGTCGCAGCTCGGCCAGCTCCGGCAGCGCCCCGAAGTCGTGGGACACGGCCCCGTCGCTTTCACGCACCGACCGGCTCACGCCCACGTTGGCCAACAAGGAGGCCTTCCAGTCGGCGTACTCGGCCTGCGCCTCGCTGTGGGACAGCCGGAGGCGGGCGCCATGGCCGCTACGGGTCGGCGAGAGGCGGCCGTCACCCATCAGCGCGCCTCGCACGACCTCCCACTGCCGGTCGGACAGCAGGTGGGGCACCGCCTGGAGCACCCGGTCGCCGACCGACAGCTCGCCGGCCTCGCGCCAGCCGCCGGGCGTGCGGATCAGGTGGTTGGCGGTGCAGCCGAACTGGGCCCGGCCGTTGCCCGCCCCCTTGGCCACCGTGAACTGGAGGAACTGGTCGGTCTTGCCGTTGTCGAACCAGCTCACGACCCTCTTGGGCACGACTGCGCCCACCTCGGGGTCGTAGGACAGCACCTCGACGGGGAGCTTCTGGTTGACGATCTTGCCGATCGGCATCGAGGTGCCGTCGGCCAGCACGACCCGGGAGCCATAGGAGAAGCACCCGTACATCACGCCGATCTTCTCCCGGAGCTGGTTGATGAAGATGGCGATGGTGTTGGCCTTGTTGAGGGTGGCCGTGAGCTTGCGCAGGGCCTGGGACATAAGGCGGGCCTGGAGCCCGACGTGGCTGTCGCCCATCTCGCCCTCGATCTCGGCCCGGGGGGTCAGGGCGGCCACCGAGTCGACCACCAGCACGTCGAGGGCGCCCGAGCGGATCAGCATGTCGGCGATCTCCAGGGCCTGCTCCCCGGTGTCGGGCTGGGAGATCAGCAGGTCGTCGACGTTGACCCCGATGGCCCGGGCGTAGACCGGGTCCATGGCGTGCTCGGCGTCGATGTAGGCGCAGATGCCACCGTTGCGCTGGGCCTCGGCCACCACGTGCATGGCCAGCGTCGACTTGCCGCTCGACTCCGGCCCGAAGATCTCCACGATGCGGCCCCGGGGCAGACCGCCCACCCCCAGGGCCAGGTCGAGGGCGAGGGCCCCGGTAGGCACCGCCTCGATATCCATGTGGGGCTTCTCGCCCATTCGCATAACCGAGCCCTTGCCGAACTGCTTGTCGATCTGGGCCATCGCCATCTCGAGGGCCTTGTCACGATCCACGGGTGGTCCCTTCTCTCTTCGTGTCGAACGTCGGGGGGAGTGGCTGCCCTCACCCTACGAAGGGGGTATGACAGTTACGTCGGTGTACTTTCAGGAGGGTAGTTGCGAACGGGCGTTCGATCAAGCACCGCCAGGCCAGGACCGCTCCGGGGGCCGGGCGCCGGCCGCTCAGCGAGGGCCCAGGCGCCAGCGTCCCAGCACCTCGTAGCGGGCGCCGGCGGCTGACAGGTGGCTCTCGACCAGGGTCACCTCGTCCACCGTCCACGAGCCGGCCACCTCGACGCCCACCAGGCCCGCGACCCCGCCCACGGCCCGGGGCCGGCCCCGGGCCTCGCGCACGCGGGCCAGCGTGACGTGCCCCGTGAAGGGGTGGCCCGGCTTCTCCCGGCCGAAGCCGGCCGTGGCCCCGGCCACCACCCCGGCCAGGTCGTCGAGGCCGGCCACAGGCACGTGGAGCACCCGCCGGCCCAGCCAGGCCACGCCCGGCCCGAGCGTGGCCAGCGGCCCGACCGGGAGGGGCGCGCCGGCCAGGGCCTCGGATAGCGCGGCGGCGTCGGGTACCGCGCCGAGAAAGCGCAGGGTCACGTGCCACTGCTCCGGGGTGGTCCAGCGCACGGGGGCGTCCGGGCCCAGCACGGCCCGGGCCTGGCGGGCGGCCCCGGTGATGGCCTCGGCCACCTCCGGCGGCGGCCAGGCGGCGACGAACAGGCGGGGCACGCCGGCAGCCTCCTGGACCGGAACGGCCCGCTCAGGTCGACAGCAGCCGGCGGCGGGCCATGTCGAGAAGGGTGATGGCCGAGAAGTGGCGGACGTGCTGGCGGTCACCGGGGAAGTGGGCCTCGGCCGTGGTCACCTCGCCTCGGACCGACACGGCCATGAACACGGTCCCCACGGCCTGGTCCTCCTGGGTGGCGGGGCCGGCCACGCCCGTGATCCCCAGGCCCACGTCGGCCCGCAGGGCCCGGCACGCGCCCCGGGCCATGGCGGCCGCCGCCTCGGCCGACACCACCGGGCCCTCGGGCACCCCGAGCAGGTCGAACTTGACCTGGCTGTCGTAGGCCACGACCGAACCACGCAACCAACGGCTCGCCCCCTCGGTCTCGGCCAGCCGGGCGCCCACCAGCCCGCCCGTCAGCGACTCGGCCACCCCCAGGGACAGGCCTCTCTCCTCGAGGAGCACCGCCACCACCTTCTCCATCGTCTGGTCGTCGACGCCGAAGAGCCGCTCACCCAGCAGGCGCCGCAGCTCGGCCTCCTCGGCGTCGAGCAGGTCGGCGGCCGCCCCCGGATCGGCCGCCTTGGCCGTCAACCGAAGGTTGATCCCCTCGATCCCCTGGGCCAGGAAGGCGATCGTGGGGTTGGTCTGGCGGTCGACGCGCGGCGCCACCAGCTCGGCCAGGGCAGCCTCGGCCAGGCCCCAGGTGCGCAGGAGGCGGCTCACGATGACGGCCCGGGCGCCGGCCCGGCGCACCAGGTCGGGGACCACCGCCCGCTCGACCATCTCGACCATCTCGTGGGGCACGCCCGGCACCGCGTAGATCACCTTGCCGCCGCCCGCCTCGCAGATCAGGCCGGGCGCCGTCCCCCTCACCTGGGGGACGAACGTGGCCCCCTCGGGCCGGTCGGCCTGGCGGACGTTGGCCTCGGGCATCTCCCGGCGGCGGGCCGCGAAGATCTGGCCGATCGACTCCAACATGGCCCCGTCCCGCACGAGGGGCACGTCGAGCACGGCGGCCAGGGCTTCGCGGGTGATGTCGTCCTGGGTGGGGCCCAAGCCGCCGCACACCAACACGGCATCGCTGCGGCCCAGGGCGACCCGCACGGCGTCCGCGATCCGGCCCTCGTTGTCGCCCACCCGGGTCTGGAAGCGGCAGTCGATGCCCGCCATGGCCAGGCGCTGGCCCAGCCACGCCGAGTTGGTGTCCACGACCTGGCCGAGCAGCAGCTCGGTGCCGACCGCTACGACCTCACAGTTCATGGATGACCCGGCGCCCGTCCCACAGGTACTGGGAGCCGGTGACGAGGGTCAACGCCACCGCCACCCACACCAACGCGGCCAGGGCCACGTCGAACCCGCGGCCCTCGGCCGGCACCAGGGCGACGAACACGGTGATGGCCTGGGCCCAGGTCTTGGCCTTGGCCAGGGGCCGGGCCGGGACCGACACACCCCGGCGGCCCACGTAGGACCGGTAGGCGCTGATGGCCACCTCCCTCAGGCCCATGACCACCACCGGTAGCCACCACAGGCGGCCCACCGACACCAGGGCGGCCATGGCCGCCAGCACGACGATCTTGTCGGCCAGCGGGTCGAGGAAGGCCCCCGAACGGGTGGCCCCGTGGCGGCGGGCCAGCCATCCGTCGAACACGTCGGAGATGGCCAGCACGGTCCAGAACCCCACCAGCCCCCAGCCCGCCTCCTCGGAGAGGATGAGCGCCACCAGGAACGGCGTGGCCAGCACCCGGGTGAGGGTGATGGCGTTGGCCGGCGTCATCAACGCCGACGGTCCGTAGGCCGGGGTGGCCACCGCTCAGGCGGCCTGCGCCTCGATGTCGGGCCCCGCCGCCCCGGTCACCACGACCTTGCAGAACGTACGAGGCGCCAGGTCGCCGGGCACGGCCACGACCCCGTCGATCTCCGGTGCCTCACGGTGGGAGCGGCCCACGCCCGGCTCGTCGACCAGGACCTCGATCGTGCGGCCCACGAGGGCCGCCCGGCGCCCGGCGGTGACCCGGTCCTGGGCCTCGCCGAGCTCGGCCAGCCGGTCACGCACCAACCCGGGGTCGACGGCCCCGTCGAGGGTGGCGGCATGGGTACCGTCCTCGGGCGAGAAGGCGAAGAAGCCGGCCCAGTCGAGCTGGGCGTCGTCCACGAAGGCCAGCAGCCGGTCGTGGTCGTCCTCGGTCTCGCCGGGGTAGCCGACGATGAACGACGACCGGAAGGCGGCGTCGGGCTCGCGCGCCCGGATCGAGCCGATGCGGGCCAGAAAGCGGGGGCCGTCGCCCCAGCGCCGCATGCGCCTCAGGAGCGGCTTGGAGACGTGCTGGAGGGACAGGTCGAAATACGGCACCCCGGTGGCGCAGATCGTGTCGACCAGCCCGTCGTCGAGCTCGGACGGGTACAGGTAGAGGAGCCGCACGCGCGCCACCCGGGCGGCCACCGCTTCGACGAGCGGGATGATGTCGCCCTTGCGGCCCAGGTCGCGCCCGTAGGACGCCAGGTCCTGGGCCACCAGCACGACCTCGGGGACACCCAGGGCCTCGGCCTCGTCCACCACCGATGCCATGGTGCGCGACCGCTGGCGGCCCCGGAACGAGGGGATGGCGCAGAAGCCGCACGTGCGGTCGCAGCCCTCGGCCACCTTCACGTAGGCCCACGACCCCGGTACGGCCGGCCTGGGCAGGTTGAGCAGGTCCATCTCGGGGACAGCGGCGGCCGCGCCGGTGCCCCGGGACGGTCCCAGCGTCACCGGGACGCCGAAGCCGGCCACCTGGTCGACTTCGGGCAGGGCCTCGGCCAGCTCGGCGCCGTAGCGCTCGGCCATGCAGCCGGTCACCACCAGGCGGGCGCCGGGTCGGCGGGCCTCGGCCAGGGCGAGAACCGCCTCGACCGACTCCTGGCGGGCGGCCTCGATGAAGGCGCAGGTGTTGACCAGCACGAGGTCGGCCTCCGACGGGGTGGCGGCCGCCACCATGCCGTCGGCCGTCAAGGTGCCGACGAGCTTGTCGGAGTCCACCTGGTTCTTGGGGCAGCCCAGCGTCTCCACCCAGTAACGGCCGGTCACCTCCGGAACTGTATTGGGCCCACAACCCCTCAGGTCCGGGACCGGACCTGCCGATAGCAGCCGCGTACCCACGTACCGGGAGGTGGAAGTGACCACGAGAGCGATCGACGGCCGGCCCCGGCCCGCGGGGGCGAGCCCCGAAGACCTGGCCGAGGAGCTGACGCTGCACCTCGGGGCGCCGTTCGTGGCCACGCCCGAAGGGCGGATCACCTTCCGCCAGAAGCTGCGGGTGACCGACTGGGCCGTACCCCTGCTCTTCGACGGCCACGCCGGCTACACCGGCGACGGGCACGGCGGGGCCCACAGTGGCGGGCTCGTGCCGACCAGCGCCGTCGGGCGGCTGCTGTGGCCCTCACTGCGGGCCAGCCGGCCCCAGGCCGGCCACCGCCTGTGGTGGACGTGCTCGCTCCGCCCCGAGACGGCAGCGGAGATCCTCGACCACCTGCGCCCCGGCAGGGGCCCGGTGGCCGACGGGGAATGGCGGGCGGGACGCGACTTCGACCTCAAGCCCCGCCGCCGGCCCCCCCTGGCCGCCTGACCCCGCCTCGACCTGGCGGCCCGTTTCAGGTGGCGCGGGCCACCAGCGGGGGCTGAGCGGCGGCACGACCCGGTCGCCCGGACCGGCTGAGGGCCAGCAGGACGCCGGCGGTGGACGAGCCCGCGATCGCCGCGCCCCAGGCCAGGAGCACGAGGTTGGCCCCCTCGTCGGCCGAGGCCGGCGCGGTGACCGGCGCGGTGACCGGCGTGGTGACCGAGGCCGGCGCGGCCGAGGCCGGCGCGGCCGAGGCCGGCGAGGCGGCCGGCGCGGCGGCCGGCAGAGGCGGCGTCCCTTGCAGGACAGGGAACTCAGGCCGCGGGCCCAGGGGCGCGGGTGGCTGGGCCTGCTCGGTCTGCACGGGTGGGAACCGCCCAGGAGGGCCGGGCCCGTTGGCAGGGCGCACGACGGTGGTCACCACGCCGGCGAGGGCGTCGGCGGCCGTGGTCACGTGGCCGGGGGCGCTGACCAGCGCGTCGGGCGCCAGGGCCCGGACCATGGGCTCGTCCAGGGGCCACTCCCGCACCATGGGCGCCACCGCCGCGACCCCCACGTTGACGACCGCGCTCCCCACCAGGTCGCCCAGGCCCCCGGTGCACGGGTCGTTGCAGTAGGTGACCTCGTAGTGGCCGGACGGCAGGTCGGCCGGCAGTAACACCTCGAGCGAGACCCGTAGCTCGGCCCAGCCGGCTGACCCGGTCGGTTCGACGGCCAGCGGGCCCACCGGCAGGCCGGCGTCAGGCGGCGCGGCGGCGGTCGACAGCGGGCGCAGGTAACCGTAGAACGGCCCGTCTTCGAGCCAGCCCTGCGTGCCCCGGCCCACGTAGCCGACGAGGGTGACCGACGACCCGGGCTCGTAGCGGTCGCTCACCGGGTAGAGCCACGACCCCCCAGCGGCTGCGGGGGACGCCGTCACCGCCAGCGCGGCGGCGATCAGGCAGAACCCGGCAGAGGCTCGGGCCAGCATGGACAGCACCCGCCCAGTCTCGCACCCAGCTCTGGGCCGGTGGTGTCACTTTCTTGGGCGGCCAGCGGTCGGAATGATCGGCAACACGCCATCAAAGGAGACAAGGGAACATGTACGAATTCGCCGCCCTCGCATTGCTGGGTCTCGTGACGCTGAAGGTGGTCGACCTTCTGACTGATCTGGTCCCCGCCATTGCCCGCAGCCGTACGCTCGCCATGTTCGCCGTCGCCATCATCGCCGTGGTCGTCCTCGACTACTCGGTGTTCGGTGGCTTCGGCATCACCGTCCGCAACGAAGCCATAGCCACGGTCTTCACCGGTCTGATCGCCGGTTCGCTGGCCGCCGCCTGGCAGGCCGTGCTCGGCTGGTTCGGTTCGCCGGCCGGTGCCGGCACCGACGGTCGCCGGGCCGAACGTCCCCGTATCGCCGCCTGATCAACCGGCCCCGCTCCGCCGATGGCGCCCCAACGAGGGGGCGCCTTCGGCGCGTCCGGTCCCAAGTGACCCAGCCAGCCGGACGCTTGTACAGGAACCAACCCGAGAGGGTGTTTACTTGCATAAACACGCCCTGCTGGTCTAGCGGTCCTCAGCCGGCGGCCCGGCCCCGGCGCTCGTCGAGCTCCTCGGGTGTCATCAGCACGGCGCGGGCCTTCGAACCCTCGGACGGGCCCACCACCCCCCGCAGCTCCAGCAGGTCCATGAGCCGGCCGGCCCGGGCGAAGCCGACCCTCAGCTTGCGCTGGAGCATCGACGTCGAGCCCAGCTGGGACCGTACGACTAGTTCCATGGCCGCCTCGACAAGGTCGTCGTCGTCGGAGCCGGCCCCGCCCTCCGCCCCAGCCCCGTCACCCAGTCCGGGTTCGTCGCCTTCGACCCCCTGCACGTAGTCGGGGGTGGCTTGGCGGCGCCAGTGGGCCACGACCTTGTGGACCTCGTCCTCGCCCACCCACGCCCCCTGCACCCGGCGGGGGACGTTGGAGGAAGCGATGGCCATGAGCATGTCGCCCTTGCCGATCAGCCGTTCGGCCCCCATCTGGTCGAGGATGACCCGGCTGTCGGCCAGCGAGGAAACGGCGAACGCCAACCGGGACGGGATGTTGGCCTTGATGACGCCCGTGATCACGTCGACCGACGGCCGCTGGGTGGCGATCACCAGGTGGATGCCCACGGCCCGGGCCATCTGGGCGATGCGGCAGATCGACTCCTCCACGTCGCGGGCGGCCACCATCATCAGGTCGTTGAGCTCGTCCACCACGACCAGGATGAACGGCAGGCGCTGGTACTCGGTGGCCGGCTCCGCACCGCGCTCGTCGGGCCCGGCCCGCAGGTCGCCCCGGTCGTAGGCCGCGTTGTAACCGGTGATATCACGGACGCCCACCTCGGACAGCAGGTCGTAGCGCCGCTCCATCTCGTGGACGGCCCACGACAAGGCATTGGCCGCCTTCTTGGGGTTGACGACGACCTGGGTGAGCAGGTGAGGCAGGCCGTTGTAGTTGCCCAGCTCCACCCGCTTGGGGTCGATCAGGATCATCCGCACCTGGTCGGGAGTGGCCCGCATCAGGATCGAGGTGATCATCGAGTTCATGCACGACGACTTGCCCGCGCCGGTGGCCCCGGCGATGAGCACGTGGGGCATGTCGGCCAGGTTGGCCAGCACGGCCCGGCCGGCGATGTCACGGCCCATGGCTGACTCGAGGGGGTGGCTGGCCCGCTGGGCCTCGGGCGAGGCCAGGACGTCGCCCAGCAGGACGAGCTCGCGCTGCTTGTTGGGGACCTCGACGCCGATGGCCGACCGGCCGGGGATGGGGGCCAGGACCCGCACGTCGGCCGACGCCATGGCATAGGCGATGTCCTTGTGGAGGTTGGTGACCTTGGCCACCTTCACCCCTGGGCCCAGCTCCAGCTCGTAGCGGGTCACGGTGGGCCCAACGGTCATGCCCACCAGCCGGGTCTCGACGCCGTGGGCGGCCAGGGCGGCCTCCAGGGCCCGACCGCCGGCCTCCACCTGCTTGTGGTCGATGCGCTGGGCACTGCCCCGCTTGAGCAGAGACAGCGACGGCAGCTTCCACGAGCCGGGCTCGGCCGCCGGGCCCAGGTCGATGGCCAACTGCTCACCCTTGGGCTCGGGGCCGGTGGGCACGTGCACGGCCACCGGCGGGTCGGGCACGAGGGGCGCCGGCTCCGGTCCGGCGACGGTCGGCTCGACGGCCACCTCGGGCCGGGGACGCGGGGTCTTCGGGCGCTTCGGTGGGGCCTGCGGGGGCTCGGCCCCGTCGGGCTCACCCGGCAGGTGGACGAGCCCCACCACCGCCCCCGACACCCACCGCCAGCCCCGCCCGCCTACCCGGGCCAGCCGGGCCGCACCGTCGTGGGCCGTGGTACGGGTCACGACCAGCAGGGCGGCGACCATGGCCGTCACCAGTACGAGGGTCGCGCCCCAGGGCCCGACCACGGCCCGCACGGGCTCGGCCATCACCAGGCCCACGGCTCCCCCGGCCCGGCCCAGGGCATCGGCCGTGGCGCCTTCGAAGGCCGGCCCACCCCGGGCGATGTGAAGCAGACCGGTGGCCCCGGCCACCAGCACGGACAGACCGGCAGCCAGGCGTAGCGGCCCGGTCAGCGGCCTCCTCCACAGGACGAGCCCGCCGGCCACGACTACCACCGGCGGGACCACGAAGCGACCGGCCCCGAACACGGTGGCCGTAGCCGTGGCCAACGAACTGCCGGCCGGGCCGGCGAGGTCGGCGAACACAGCCAGACCGGCCAGTACGCCGGCGGCCACCAAGGCCAGGCCGGCCATGTCCTGGCCGTGGCCGGGACGCCGCTCGGGCCCTGCTGCGGACCGCCCCGCGCCGCCCCGCCCGTTCCCGCCCCGGCCTGCCCCGGGCCGCGCGCCGCCGGGACGGCCGCCCGGAGGCCTGGCCGGTGTGCTCTTGCGGGCGCCACTGCCCTTGCGGGCCGGCGGCCCGCCCCGCTTGGCCGTCGTCTTCGTGGCCACAGTGCCAACAACCGTAACAGCAGCAACAGCCCCGGACCGGCCAAACACCCCGGTCCTTGACAGTTCCGCCGGGGTGAGTCATAACTTATGAACAGTCATAAGTTCTGACACCAGACCTGCAAGGAGGGACCCCGATTGGCTGACCCGGCCCCCACCACCGCCGAACGCATTCTCGACGCCCTCGTCGCGGTGATAGTCGAGGGCGGGCTCCCGGCCTTCTCCGTCCAAGAGGTGGCCGATCGGGCCGGGGTCTCCCACCGCACGGTCTACCGCCACTTCCCGACCCGCGAGTCGCTACTGGAAGGCCTGAGCAAGGCCGTGGGAGCACGGATGAAGGCCGAGGGCGTGATCGACGAGCCCGGCGGGCTCGACGAACTGCCGGGAGCCGTCGCTCGCAACTGGAGGCTGTTCGCCCGCCACGCCCGGACGATGGAGGCCAGCGTCCGCTTCGGCGTGGGTGCCGCCATCGAGACCAGGGACCGCCGCCAGCGCTCGGACCTCTTCCACGAGCTCGTGGCCCAAGGCCTCCCCGTGCCCTCGGAAGCCGACGCCGTCATGGGGGCGGCGGTGGTCAGGCTGATGGCCAGCAGCCGGGCTTGGCTCCACCTGCGCGATGCCGGCCTCGAGGACGAACAGGCCGCCCGGGCGGCGACCTGGGCCACGACCGTGCTCATCGAGGCCCTACGGGCGGGCCGCACCCCCTCGCTCGAACCCCTACCGGACGCGCTGTCCCTGACCGCCTCCGGCCCAGTCCCGCCGCCCTGACCCAAGGAGCGTCTGATGTCCGCCACCGCCCCGTCGCCCCTGCCCACCCGCCACCTCCCGACCCTGGACGACGAGGTCTCCACTGACCCGGCCACCGTGGGCCACAAGGCCGCCACGCTGGCCCGGCTGCGCCGAGCCGGGCACCGCGTGCCGCCCGCCCTCGTCGTTCCCGTCCAGCTGGCCGCCTCCCTGGGCGACGGGCCGGCCGCCGACGTCCTGCCCCCCGACATCCGCCACGAGCTGGAGGAGGCCATCGCCGTCCTAGGGGTCGTCGCCGTCCGCTCGTCGGGGGTCGTCGAAGACCGACCCGATGCATCGTGGGCGGGGCAGTACGAGTCGGTCCTCGGCGTGCGCTCGGCGGCCGAACTGTGGGACGCCATCGACCGGTGCGCGGCCAGTGCGTGGTCGGCCCGGGCCACCGGGTACGGCCGCGACACGGGCACCGGCCCAGGCCCGATGGCGGTGATGGTCCAGCAGCAGGTCGAGGCCGAGGCGGCCGGCGTGGCCTTCACCGCCAACCCCGTGACCGGCGACGACGAGGTGCTGGTCAGCGCCGTACGGGGCCTGGCGGACCGCCTGGTGGCCGGTGAGGTCGACCCCGAGGAGTGGGCCCAGCGGCCCGGCGCACCGCCGGTCCGAAAGGGCGGGCCCGAGACCGTGCTGGGGCCCGCCGACGTGGCCGAGGTGGCCCGGGAGGCGCTCCGGCTGGCGGCTGCGATCGGCGCCCCCGTCGACATGGAGTGGGCCATCAGTGGAGGCCTCCTTCACGTCCTCCAAGCCCGGCCCATCACCGCCCTGCCCGTCCCGCCCGACATCGAACTGCCCACCCAAGGAACTTGGATCAAGGACACCAGCCACTTCACCGTGCCCCTCACTCCCGTCGGGTCCTCGCTCTACCTCGCACCGATCGACGCCGCCGTGGCCGAGATGGCCCGGACCTACGGCCTGCTCATCGACGGGGTGGAGACCCGCTCGCTGGGAGGCGAGATGTACACCCGGGTCATCCCCCCGGGCGGCAAAGACGGCCCGGCCCCGCCGTGGTGGCTGATGGGCGTGCTCCTGCGGGCCGTGCCGCCCATGCGGGCCAAGCTGCGGGCCGCCCGGCGGGCACTGGCCGAAGGCTTGCCCGACAAGCTCGTCGAGCGCTGGCCGACCGAGCTGCGCCCCGCCCTCGAAGCCCGTATCGCCGAGCTCCGGGCCGCCGATCTGGGGTCGCTCGACGCTGCTGGCCTGAAGGCCCACCTCGACCGGGTCGTCGAGCTCACAGTGGAGGGCCAGCGCATCCACTTCCTGCTGTTCGTCCCTTATGTGATGGCTCTCCACGACCTCACCACCACGGCCCATGACCTGATCGGGTGGGACGAGGGCCAGGCCCTGGAACTGGTCGGTGGCCTGTCAGGGACTTCGTCGGCCCCCGCTCGCCACCTGCGCGCCCTGGCTGGCCTGGCCCAGGACCACCGGGGGGCCTGGGACCAGTTGGCGGCCTGGTCAGGCGAACCACTCGGCGACGTGCTGGCCGCCCTCCGGGCCAGCGGAGCGAACGAGATCGCGGCCGGCATCGAAGCCCATTTCGAGCGGTTCGGCTGCCGCACCACCGGCTACGACCCCGGGCAGCCGTCCATCGCCGAGCGCCCCGACCTGGTGCTCGGGGCCCTGCGGGACCTGGTGGCCTCGGGGGCTACTCCCGGTGGTCTGGATGAGGCACTAGCGGGGCGCCGGGCCGCGGCCGATGCTCGTCTGCAGGAGGCCCTGACTGTCGGCCAGGTCGGGGCACAGGACCGGGCGCGGCTCCTCGATGTGGTCGACAGGGCCCGCCGGGCGTGGCCCATGCGGGAAGACAACCTCTTCTACACCGATTCGCTGCCCTCGGGCCTGCTTCGCCTGGCCGTGCTCGAGCTGGGCCGTCGCCTCGTCGCGGCCGGCGCCCTCCGCCAGTCCGACGATGCCTGCTGGCTGGAGGCCCCCGAGATCTTCGCGGCAGCCGGCGGCGGCCATGCCGAGTTGGGCGACCTGCGGGCCAAGGTCGCCCGCCGCAGGGCGGAGTGGGCCTGGGCCCTCGCCCACCCCGGCCCGGCCGTCATCGGCCCGCCCCCCCATCGCCCGCCCGACCTCAGGGCCGCCCCCGAGGCGGTCCGGCGAACGACGGGCGCCATGCTGTGGGCGATCGACCAGGAGTACCCCGGCGAACGCCAGGCGGGCGAGGGATTGCGAGGGGTGCCCGGCGCTCCGGGCCGCTACACAGGCACGGTCCGGGTGGTGCTCGACGAAGCCAGGTTCGGCACGGTCCAGGCCGGCGAGGTGCTGGTCTGCCCCATTACCAACCCGGCGTGGTCGGTACTGTTCGGCCGGGTGGGGGCCATGGTCACCGACGCCGGGGGCGCCCTCTCGCACGCCGCCATCGTGGCCCGCGAGCACAACGTGCCCGCCGTGCTGGGTACGGTGAACGCCACCACCGTGCTGCGCGACGGTCAGGTCGTCACCGTCGACGGCACGTCAGGCACGGTCGAGGTCCACGGCGCCCCCGTCGGCACCGTGGGCGCCGAAGGCGGGACCGGCGTCGGCCCGCCCCGGTGAGCCGCGCCACGCGGCCGCCCCGTCTCGGGGCCCTCGAAGCGACCTTCCTCCCGGCCGCCGCCCTGCGGGCGGCCATCGCCACCGGCGCTCTGACGACCATCTCCGGTGAGGGCGAGGGCGGGCTGGCCGCCGGCGACGTCGCTCGGCGCTGCGGCCTCGACCCCCACCGTACGGCCGTGATGCTGGGAGTGCTGGCCGACGCCGGGGTCGTCGAGCGGGCCGAGGACCGTTTCCGCGCCCACCCGTGCGTCGGGACCCTGGCCGCCATAATGGAGACCAAGCTCGCCGGCCTGCCCGCCGCCCTGGCCGCCGATCGCGCCGGCAACGGGGCCGACCACGGCCTCTACCCCCACGTCGTGGGCCCACTCGGCTCCATGGTGGCGGCAATGGCCGAACGGGTGGCGGAGTTGGTGGGCAGGCCCGGAGCTCACGTGCTCGACGTTGGCGCGGGGGCCGCCCCCTGGAGCCTGGCCGTGCTGCGGCGTGAGGCGACGGCCACCCTCACGGCCGTCGATCGGCCCGAGGTCGTGCCCGAGACCACGGCCGCCGTCGTGGCCGCGGGCATGGAGGGCCGAGCCACCGTGCGGGCCGCGGACTTCACCGTCGACGACCTGCCAACCGGGGCCGACGTTGTCTTCCTGGCCCACGTGTGCCACCTGTTCGACGGGCACCAGGCCGAGGCCCTCGTAGGTCGGGCCGCGGCCGCGCTGGCCCCGGGCGGGAGCCTGGCCGTCATCGACATCGTCAGCGGGCCCGGCGGCCAGACAGCACCCGACACGGACAAGCTGCTCCGACGCTACGAGCTCGGGCTCTTCAGCCGCACCACCCACGGCCGGGTGCACGCCATCGCCGACTTGTCCCGCTGGTGCAGGGCCGCCGGCCTGTCCCGCCAGGAGGTCCACCCCCTAGGAGGCGAACCCCCCATGACCCTGGTGGTGGCCCATCGGCCCTGACCGCCGAGGCACTAGGCCTCCACCACGACGGGCACGATCATGGGGCGGCGCCGGGTGCGCTCGGCCACGAACCGGCCCACCACCTGGCGCACCCGGCGCTTCAGGGTCTCGACGTCGATGGTCCCCTCGGTGGGCGTGTGCTCGGCCAGCGCCTGCTCCACCCGGGCCCGGGCCTCGTCGAGCAGCGTCTCGGCCTCGGGGGCATGGACCCACCCCCGGGTGATGATCTCGGGCGCAGCCACCACCTCGCCACTGTGGGCGTCGACGGTCACGACCACGACCACGAACCCTTCCTCGGCCAGCACCCGGCGGTCGCGCAGCACGCCGTGGCCCACGTCACCCACCATGCCGTCCACGTAGAGGTAGCCGGCGGGCACGGTGGCCACGAAGTCGAGGCTGTCGTCGGTCAGCTCGACCACGTCACCGTCCTCGGCCAGCAGCACGTGCTCCTCGGCCACCCCCATCTCCATCGCCAGCCGGCAGTGGTGGGTCAGGTGGCGGAACTCGCCGTGCACGGGGATGAAGTACTCGGGCCGGGTGACGGTCAGCATGGTGCGCAGCTCGCCCTGCATGCCGTGGCCGCTGACGTGGACGTCGGCGATCCCCGCGTGCACGACCTCGGCCCCCAGGCGGTAGAGGCCGTCGATCACCTTGTTCACGGTGTACTCGTTGCCGGGGATGGCGTGGGCGCTGATGACGACCAGGTCACCGTCGCCCAGCTTGATCCACTTGTTCTCCCCGGCGGCCATCAGGGCCATGGCCGACATGGGCTCGCCCTGGGACCCGGTGGAGATGACGCACACCTGGCCGGGCGGCAGTTCGCCGATACGTTCGATGTCGACCAGGGCGTCGTCGGGGATGTGGAGCAGGCCCATCTGGCGGGCCAAGGCCACGTTCTTGCCCATCGAGCGGCCCAAGGTGGCCACCTTGCGGCCGGTGGCCACGGCCGCGTCGGCGATCTGCTGGACCCGGTGGATGTGGCTGGCGAAGCAGGCCGTCAGGACACGCCGGCCGGTGGCCGAGCGGAACAGGTCCTTCAGGACCCGGCCCACGGCCTTCTCGCTGGTGGTATGGCCCGGTTCTTCGGCGTTGGTGGAGTCCGACAGCAGGAGCCGGATGCCCCCGGGCGCCGAGGCCAGGGCACCTATGCGGGCCAGGTCGGTGGTCCGGCCGTCCACCGGGGTCAGGTCGATCTTGAAGTCGCCGGTGTGCAGGACCACGCCCTGGGGCGTGTGGAAGGCGGTGGCGAACCCGTCGGGCACCGAGTGGGTCACGGGGATGAACTCGCAGTCGAACGGCCCGATACGCCGGCGCTCGCCGTCGGCCACGGGGATCAGCTCGGTGCGGTCGAGAAGGCCGGCCTCCTCGATGCGGTTGCGGGCCAGGCCCAGGGTCAGAGCCGACCCGTAGACCGGGAACGACAGGTCGCGAAGCAGGAACGACAGCGCCCCGACGTGGTCCTCGTGGCCGTGGGTGAGGATGCACCCTTCGATGCGGTCGGCATTCTGGCGCAGCCAGGTGAAGTCGGGCAGGACCAGGTCGACTCCCGGCATCTCCACGTCGGGGAACATCAGGCCGCAGTCGAGCAGCATGATCCGCCCGGCGATCTCGACGGCTGCGCAGTTGCGGCCGATCTCGCCCAGGCCGCCCAGGAAGGTGATGCGGACGGGGTCAGCCATCGGCACGGGGCTCCGGCGCCCGCAGGTCGGCGATCACGGCCCTGGCACGGTCTTCGAGACCGGCCGGGGCGGGGCCCATAGGGAGCCGGCACTGGCCGACAGGGTGGCCGAGAAGGCGCATCATGGCCTTGGCCGGGACAGGGTTGGGTGCATCGTCTCCCGTTTCGAAGTGGTAGGAGGCCAGCAGGCGGGTGTTGGCCTGCTGGGCCCGGGCGAGGTCACCCTTGGCGAACGAACTGATCATGTCGGCGAACTCGGGGCCGGCCCAGTGGGAGGCGACGCCGATGACCCCGACGGCACCGATGGCCAGAAGGGGCAGGGTCAGGGCGTCGTCGCCGCTGTAGACCTCGAAGGCGCCCGGCGCGTCGGCCACCAGGCGGGCGGTGGCGGCAGGGTCGCCGGCCGCGTCCTTGACGCCCACCACCGTGGGCACCTGGCGGGCCAGCCGCACCAGGACCTCGTGGGAGACCTTGCGGCCCGTGCGGACCGGGATGTCGTAGATGAGCACGGGCAGATCGCTGGCCGCGGCCACAGCCCGGAAGTGGGCCTCGATCCCCGACTGCGAGGGCCGGTTGTAGTAGGGGGTGACGACCAGGGCACCGGCCACGCCGCAACCGGCCGCCCGCCGGGTCAGCTCGATCGTGTGGGCCGTGTCGTTGCTCCCGGTGGCGGCCACGACAGGGACGCTGACCGCACCCGCGACCGCCCGCCACAGATCGGCCTTCTCGTCGTCGCTGAGCACCGGGCCCTCGCCGGTCGTGCCGGCCAACACCAAGCCGTCGTTGCCGTTGTCGACCAGCCAGCGGGCCAGGGCCACGGCGGCGTCGACGTCGAGCGAGCCATCGCCTGCGAACGGGGTGACCATGGCGGTGACCACCGCCCCGAACCGGGCCATCTATGTGTTTCCTTTCCCCGGCGGGCGACCGCCCGCCCCACGGCGGCAGGGCCCATCGCCCCACCCGCGCCCGGTGACCCTACCAGCGGGCGCGATCGGCGCCGCCGGGCCCGAAGGGCTAAACCGGGACGCACACCCCGGGCGAGGGGTATCCCTGGCACACGTAGCCGGGACCGCACGAGGTGTTGCCGCAGCACGTGAAGCTGGCCGGCTCGCAGTGGGGCTCGGTGCCGGTGGTGCAGCACTGGGTGACGCCGATGACACAAGCGAACCGGCCGCAGCAGAAGGCCGCCCAGTCGGGCGGTGCACAGAAGTTGGGCACCGCGGTGGTGCAGCATTGCTGGGGAGGCAGGCAGGCCTGGTTGCCACAGCACTGAGCGGTGTCGGGGGCGCAGAACGGGGCGGCGGGCGACACGTTGGTCGTGCAGCACTGCTGGTCGACCCCACACCCGGGGTTGCACTGGGCCCCGGCCGTGCCCTGCTGGACGGCGATGACGGCGCCCGTGCTGGCCAGGCCCATCGCCCCGCCCAGGGCGTACTTGATGGCCTTGCGCCGCGACATCCCGCTACCGAGGATGCGCGTCACCGAGTCGAACCGCTCGCTTGTACCCACCAGATGCCTCCCTTGCCGCCCTTACTCGGTCCCGCCCGCCGCTGGGACCAACGCCAGGATGTCTTCTACGCCAGTGGCGACGTCGTGCGTGATCGTACCGTGTTCGTCGATGAGGAACGCGACTGGCGTGGCAAAGATCCCGTAGTCACGGGAAACTTTCCATCCCTCCTGTAGCACTACCGGAAACTCCATGCCGAACTTCTCGGCCTTCTGCCGGTTCTCGTCCACATCCCCGCGGCCGACCATCACCACCGCGAGGTTGTTGGCCGCGTGGTCGCGGTGGATGCGGACCAGCTCGGGGGCGAGGGTGTCGCACGGGCCGCAGTCGGGCGCGCTGAACGTCAGCAGCACGCGGCGTCCCTTGAAGTCCTCGAGCGAGACGGGGTGGCCGTCGAGGTCGGGCAGGGTGAACGGAGGGGCGGGGGTACCGGCCTTCAGCCCGTCGCGCACCAGCCGGCTCTCGCTCAGGTTGCGCATGCCCCGCAGGCGCTTCTCGCCACCACCGGGGCCTCCGGCGTCGGCCACGTCGTTGGCCAGGAGCGGCACCTGGTCGGCCCCGATGGCCAGCGTGGTGGCCACCTTTCCGTCGGCGTCGAGCAGGAACCCGCTCGGGGTACCCAGAGACTGGAACCCGGCGGGGTTGGCCTCCCCGAGCATGAGCACGGGGGACTTCAGCCCGTAGCGCTCGACCAGCGCCCGGTTGGCCTCGACCTCACCGTGGGCCAGCAGGACCATGGCGGTCCCGGCCTCGGCCAACCGGGGCTCGAGCTCGGCCAGGTCGGCGCCGATGCGGTCGCAGAACGTGCACGTGGGGCTCCAGTTCACGACCAGCACCTGGCGGCCCCGGAAGCTCTCCAGAGCCACGTCGTTGCCGTCAAGATCGGGGAGCGTGAACGGCTCTAGAGCCGACCCGACGGGCAGGCCTACGGGCGTGCCGACAGCCTGGCTGCCGTGGGCCACGTGCCCGATGTGGCCGTCACGCGCTCCCCCGCCCACCCCGAGCAGGCGCTCCAGCTCGTCGATGCGCAGCATCATCCGGCCCTGCTGGCGGACGACCTGGTAGAGCACGAGGCCGCCACCGGCGACGAGTGCGGCGCGCGAGGCGGCGGCGAGGGGCTTCACCGCGCCATTCTCCCGGCCGCCCCCCGCCGATGCAACTACTCGGCGGACGCAGGCCCGCCCGCGGACCGGGACGGCCCAGGCCGGTCCTATGCTTGTGGTCGAGAGTTTGGCCCACCTTGCTCTCCGGCAACCCCCGCCAGAGATGGCGGGGGTTCGTCGTTCACGCCCTTCCGCACCGGCCTGCTCCACGCCCAGGCTTGCGGCCACGTAGCGTCGCACCCCGAGTGGACGAGCTGACCGAACCGGCCGAGGACGAACAGGAAGCGACGGCGGCCACCGCTGGGCCCCAGGACGGGGCCGCCGGGGACGTCAGCCAAACCCGTCCCGAGGCCACCGCGGCCGTCGAGGGGGCCGAGGGTGGCGAGGGCGAGGGCGAGGGCGAGGGCGAGGGCGAGGGCGAGGGCGAACGGCCCAAGCTGTCGCGGCGCAAGCTGGTGCTGCTGGTGGCGCCCATCGTCGTGCTGGCCATCGTGGGGACGGTCACCACCGCGCTCACGCCTGCCCTCGCGGCCAAGCACCCCCTGCTGCTCATCATCCTCGAGGCCCGCAACCGCAACCTGATCCTGGCCCGCGAGGTCGACCTCATCCCGTTCGTGCTGGCGGCCACCTTCCGGCGCCTGCTGACCGACCCCCTCTACTACCTGCTCGGCTATTACTACGGCGATGCTGCCGTACGTTGGCTGGAGGTCAAGGCCGGCCTTCAGGACTACGCCCGGCTCATGGAGCGCTTGTTCCGCCGGGCCGCCTTCCCGGCCGTCTTCTTCTTCCCCGGGGCCGTCGTGTGCGCGCTGGCCGGTGTCGTGCGCATGCGGTTCAGGGTCTTCCTGGCCCTCAACGTGGCCGGCACGCTGACGGCCGTGCTCGCCCTCAAGGCCTTCGGCGAGGTGGTGGCCTCGCCCGTCGAGGCCCTCGTCGGGTTCTTCGAGCGCAACATCGTGGCCACAACAACCATCAGCATCGTGCTCGTGACCCTCTCGGTCATCCTCGGACGAGTGCAGGGCAAGACGGACATGTCGATGAAGGACATCGACGAACTGGGGGCGGCCGGCGGCCCCGGTGAACCGGCCGAAGGCACCGGCGACCGGCCGTGATCACCCAGGGCCCAGACCGCCGGGTCAGGCCCCCCGCCGCAGGTACTTGGTGATGCAGTGCACCACACCCTGGCGACGGGCGAACGGGTTGAAGTCGCCCAGCAGCACGACCTCGAAGCCCAGCCCGGCCCACAGGTCGGCCATGGCGGCATCGAGGGGGGCCAGGTCGTCGTCGGGCGGGTGGCCGAACGTCGGCAGGTAGACCCGGCGCCGGTCGGTGCCCGCCTCGACCAGGCAGTTGTTCCAGGTGACGTGGTGCCAGGCCCGCACGCGCACGGCCGAGCCGTCGACGGCCCCGGCCGCCGCCAGTTCGGCCAGCGGTTCGAGCAACACCTGGTTGCCGGGCCGGGCGGCCATGGCCTTCAGTTCGGCCAGGGTGAACGTGGCACCCAGCTCGGGCCGGTGGACGAGCGGGTTGCGCACGACCTCCATCCCCAGCCCCTCGAGGCCGGAGGCGACCGCGTCGTAGACGTCGTCGAGGGCGAACGGTGACTGCGTCCCGAGCGCCCGGTCGGCGGCCGCCGGGCTGCCGACGAGCACCCGGAACCGCCCGCCGGGGCCCGGGGCCGGGCCGGCCAGGGTGAGGAACATGTCGATGTGGAAGATCGGTTGGTAGGTACCGGCTCCGTCGGCCGCGATGTCGAGGAAGTAATCGTCGCCCTGGCGGGTGCCGTAGAGCTCGCGCAGGGCGATGGGCCGATCGGTGCCCACCACGACCAGCTCCCGGCCGGCGTCGAGGTAGTCGGCGTACAGGCTCGTCACGAAGTCCCCGGGCGCGGTCGAGGGCGGAGCGAGCACCGGGGGGCGCTCCCCGTCCACCAGGGCCAGGCTGTCGGCAAAGTAGTCCTTGCCCAACAGCCAGAACCGGTCCCCGACCAGGCAGTTGCCGCCCTGGAAGATCAGCGGAGCCTGGCCGGCGCGTACCCCGGTGTGGTCCTGCACGGCCTCGGCGATGAGCGCGTCGCCCCCGCGGGGGAACTCCCACGGCTCCATCAGGCAGAGCGAGCCGTCCACCCCGTCGAGAACGGAGGCGTAGGCGTCCTCGGCCCAGTCGGTGAAGTTGACGTAGTCGGCCAGCGGCACGTAGATCACGTTCTCTGCCGGGTGGCCGGCCTCGGCGAACCACCCCTCGACGGAGGCCCGCTGGGCCCGGTGGTGGACGACCACGAACTCGGTGCCCGTCGGCATCGACGTGATCACCGACCGGTAGGCGGCGGCCAGGGCAGGGTCGGCCACGCCCCAAGACGGGAAGGCCATCAGCAGGCCGTCGATGGTCCCCTGCCAGGAGGACACCAGCGTCGGCGCCCGCAGACGGGGACGGGCGTCGGGTGGGCGCAGCCGGGCCGCCAGCCGGGCCCGGAGCTCGGCCTCGGGACTGGGATAGGTATCCCGGTCGGTGCGGCGGTGGAGGGGTGCCGCCGGTACGAGCTGGCGGTAGAGGCTGGCCGTGACCATGTTCCCCCTTGCTCGCCGGCCGGGGCCGGCCGTCAGATGTCGATGAGGGCGTCCAGGCCGATCGTAAGCCCTGGCCGGTCGGCGACCGACTTCACGGCCAGCAGCACCCCGGGCATGAACGAGCTGCGGTCGTAGGAGTCGTGGCGGATCGACAGGCTCTGGCCCATGGTCCCGAACAGCACCTCCTGGTGGGCCACCAGGCCCCGCAGGCGTACGGCGTGCACCCGTATACCCCCGGCCGCCTGGCCTCCCCGCGACCCCTCGACCACCTCGTTGACGGTCGGGTCGGGAGCCCACTCCGACGACGCGGCCGCCACCCGCTCGGCCGTGAGCATGGCCGTGCCCGAGGGGGCGTCGGCCTTCTGGTCATGGTGGAGCTCGATGATCTCGGCCGTCTCGAAGTAGCGGGCGGCTAGCTCGGCGAAGCGCATCATCAGCACTGCCCCGATGGCGAAGTTGGGGGCCACGAAGCAGTTCGAGGACGTGAACCGCGCCCGCAGGTCGTCGTAGTCGTCGGCCAGGAACCCCGTCGTCCCCACCACCGCGTGCACGCCGTGGGCCGCGCACCAGGCCAGGTTCTCGCGGGCGGCCGAGATGTGGGTGAAGTCGACGGCCACCTGGGCCCCGGCCAGATCGAGGGCCTCGGCGTCGGACGAGATGCGTACCCCGGGCACGTCGGCTCCAGTGATGCGCCGCAGGTCGAGGCCCTCGTGCAAGGGGTCGATGGCTGCCACCAGCTGCAGCTTGGGGTCGTCGGCCACCGTGCGGCACACGAGAGAGCCCATCCTGCCCCCGGCGCCGAACACGCCAACGCGGATTGTCATGGTGGCGCGAGGATATTTCCTGGCCGCGGCCTACGCGAGAAGCCGAGGATCAGCCGGCCAGGAGGGGGGAGGAGGCGAGCTCGTCCTCGTCGAAGGGGCCGACCACGGCCAGGGCCCGGGGGCCGCCGATCACGTTCTCGATGACCCGGCGCACGTCGGCCGGGGTGACGGCCTCGGTGCGCTCGACCATCTCCTCCATGGTCATGACATCGCCGTGGACGAGCCGGGCTCGGCCGATGCGGCTCATGCGGCTGGAGGACTCTTCGAGCGAGAGCACGACCGAGCCCTTCACATGGCCCCGGGCCACCTCCAGCTCGCGCTCGGATATGTCCTCTTGGAGGAGCCGGTCGAGCTGCTCGTTCACCAGTTCGAGAACAGTCTTGGCCCGAGCTGGGGACGTGCCCGCGTAGATGGCCAGCAGGCCCGTCTCCAGGTAGGCGCCCCGGTAGGAGTACACCGAGTAGGCCAGGCCCCGCTTCTCCCGCACCTCCTGGAAGAGGCGGCTCGACATGCCCCCGCCCAGCACCTGGTTGAGCACGGCCAGGGCGTAACGGTCGTCGTCGTCACGAGCACCGGCCCGCATACCCACGACCAAGTGGGCCTGCTCGGTCGCCCGCCGGTCGACGGTGACGGGCACGGGGGGGCCCGGGACCGTCGCGGTACGGGCCGGGCCCGCGCCTTCGGGGCCGGCGAAGCGCTTGTCGACGGCGGCCACCAGGTCGTCGTGGTCTACGTTGCCGGCGGCTGCGACCACGATGGAAGCCGGCCGGTAGTGGGCGGCCCAGTAACCCCGGATCTGGTCGCGGGCCATGGCCGTGATGGTGTCGCGTTCACCCAGCACCTCCCGGCCCAGCGGGTGGCCGGGGTAGAGGGCGGCCTGGCACAGCTCGTGCACGAGGTCGGACGGCTCGTCCTCGTGCATGTTGATCTCTTCGAGGATGACCTGGCGCTCGGCGTCGATCTCCTCGGGGCGGAACGACGGCGACCAGATGATGTCCGACAGGATGTCGAGGGCCAGGGTCAGGTCTTCGTCGAGCAGCCTCACGTAGAACGCCGTGTACTCCTTGGTGGTGAAGGCGTTCATCTCCCCGCCCACGGCCTCGACGGCCTGGGCGATCTCGTGGGCACTGCGCGTCTCGGTTCCCTTGAACAGGAGGTGCTCGAGGAAGTGGGACGCGCCGGCCACGACCGGGTCCTCGTCACGGGAGCCGGCATCGACCCAGAACCCCACCGACGCCACCTTCGAGCCGGGCATGTGCTCGGAGACGACCGTCAGACCGCTGGCCAGGACCTCCTGGCGGACCAGGTCGCTTCTCGTCACTGGCGCCGGCCTAACGCCGGCGGCCGCGACCGCGGTCACGGTCGCGGTTGCGGCGGGGGCCACCGCCCCCCTCGTCGGGACGGCCGGCGCCCGCCGGCTCGCCGGCGGGGCCGAGGTCGCCGAAGGCCTGGCGGGCCTCGGCGTCGAAGGTGTCCTCGAACGACACGAACTCGCGGCCCGAGGGGCCCTCAGACGACCTCTCGGCGCCGCGGTCGCTGCGGTCGCCCCGGTCACCTCCCCGGCCACGGCCCCGGTCGCCTCGGTCGGCCCGCTCGCCTGCCCCGCCGCCCCCACCTCCGTCGCCTCCGTCGCCATCGCCATTCGCCCCGACGGGCGAGAGGGCGACCTTGCCGGTGGTGGGGTCGATGTCGTCGACCCGCACCTCGATGTCGGTGCCCAGCGAGACGACGTCCTCGACGCGGTCCACCCGCTTGCCACCACCCAGCTTGGAGATGTGGATGAGGCCGTCACGGCCCGGCAGGATGTTGACGAAGGCCCCGAACTTGGTGATGTTGACCACCTTGCCGGTGTAGACGGCGCCGATCTCGGCCGTGGGCGGGTCGAGGATCAGCTCGATGCGGCGGCGGGCCTCGGCCACGGCCGCCCCGTCCTTGGCCCCGATCGTGACCCTACCGACGCCGTCAGCGTCGTCGACGTTGATGTCGGCGCCCGTCTCCTGCTGCATGGTGTTGATGACCTTGCCCTTGGGCCCGATCACCTCGCCGATCTTGTCCAGGGGGATCTCGAAGCTGACGATCTTGGGCGCGGTGTCGCGCACGTCGGCCCGGGGCTCGGCGATGGCCGCGTTCATGACCTCGAGCACCTTCATACGGGCGTCGCGGGCCTGGTCGAGGGCGGCCGCCAGCACGTCGGCCGGCAAGCCGTCGATCTTGGTGTCGAGCTGGAGGGCGGTCACGAACTCGGCCGTACCCGCCACCTTGAAGTCCATGTCGCCGAAGGCGTCCTCGGCCCCGAGGATGTCGGTGAGGGTGATGTAGCGCCCCTCCTCGAAGATCAGGCCCATGGCGATCCCGGCCACGGCCGCCTTGGTGGGCACGCCCGCGTCCATCAGCGACAGGCTCGACCCGCACACCGAGGCCATCGAGGTCGACCCGTTGGAAGACAGGCAGTCGGAGACGAGGCGGAGCGTGTAGGGGAACGACTCCTCGTCGGGCACCACCGGCAGCAGGGCCCTTTCGGCCAGCAGGCCGTGGCCGATCTCGCGGCGCTTGGGGCCACGCATGAAACCGGTCTCGCCGGTGGCGAAGGGGGCCATGTTGTAGTGGTGCATGTAGCGCTTGGAGTCGTCGATGCCGATGGTGTCGAGCATCTGCTCCATGCGGGGCATGCCCAGCGTCGCCACCGTGAGCACCTGGGTCTCGCCCCGCTGGAAGAGGGCCGACCCGTGGGCCGTGGGGATTATCCCGATCTCGGCCGACAGCTCGCGGATGTCGGTGGGGCCGCGGCCGTCGATGCGGACGCCGTCCTCCACCACCCGCTTGCGGATCAGCTTCTTCTGCAGCGACCGTACGGCTGCCTTGATCTCCTTCTCCCGGCCCTCGAGCTCGGCGCCCAACTGCTCGATGATGGCCGTGGTGGCCGCGTCGGTGGCCTCGTTGCGCTCGGCCTTGCCGGTGATGGTGCTGGCCTGGGCGATGGGCTCGGTGCCCACGGCCACGACCCGCTCCCAGACGTCGTCGCCGTAGTCGACGGCCGCCTGGAAGGGCACGCCTGCGCCCTTGCCCTTGCGGGCCACGAGCTCGTTCTGGAGGTCGATGGACTCCTTGATCCACTGCTTGGCCGCCTCCAAGCCCTGGGCCACGACCTCCTCGGTGACCTTGGGGGCACCGTTCTCGTAGAACTTCCAGGCGTCCTCGGTGCCACCCGCCTCGACCATCATGATGGCGATCTCACCGGCGGCCGTCTGGCGCCCGGCCACCACCAGCTCGAAGGTCGACAGGTCGCCCTCCTGGTAGGTGGGGTGGGCCAGCCACTGGCCGTCGGTGGTCCAGGCCAGGCGCACGGCCCCGATCGGGCCCTCGAAGGGGATGCCCGAGATCATCAGGGCAGCCGAGGCGGCGTTGATGGCCAGCACGTCGTGGGGGTTCTCCTGGTCGGCGCCCAGGATCGTGCCCACCACGTGTACCTCGTTGCGGAAGCCGTCGGGGAACGACGGGCGCAGCGGGCGGTCGATCAACCGGCAGGTGAGGATGGCCTGGTCGGTGGCCCGCCCCTCCCGGCGGAAGAACGAGCCCGGGATCTTGCCGGCCGCGTACATGCGCTCTTCGATGTCGACCGTGAGGGGGAAGAAATCGACCCCCTCGCGGGGCGCCTTGGAGGCCGTGGCCGTGACCAGCACGACGGTGTTGCCCATCTGGGCCACCACCGAACCGTTGGCCAGCAGGGCGAGCTTGCCCGCGGAGAAGGACAGGGTCTTGTCGGTGCCGCTCACGGCACCGGAAACGGAAACGGCTTCCGCCATCTCTGGCTCCTTTTGGCCGGCCGGCTTTCTTGCCGGACGGCGATCAGGGCGGCGGTGGGAGCCAGTTCCCAGTTGTCAACCACCCGGCCGGGGCCGGGGAGCTGGCAACTGGCAGCTGACGCCTCTGCGCCGCCGGATCGTTGGGATCTGTTGTCTGGTACGCAACGAGCGGCCCCGCGGGGCCGCTCGAAGAGGGTTCGCCTGTTAGCGGCGGAGGCCGAGGCGGGCGATCAGTGCCCGGTAGCGCTCCACGTCGTTGCGCCGCACGTAGTCGAGCAGCCGGCGCCGCTGGCCCACGAGCATCAAGAGGCCACGGCGACCGTGATGGTCTTTCTTGTGGGCCTTGAGGTGCTCGGTGAGGTGGTTGATGCGCTCGGTGAGGAGCGCGACCTGGACCTCGGGGGAGCCGGTGTCGGTCTCGTGAAGGCGGTACTCGGTGATCGTGGCGTTCTTGTCGGGCATCAGTTCTTCGGGTTCTGCTCGCTCGCTCGGTCGTGCCGGGCCGCGCCGGCAGGGTCGCCAGCACGTCGGGAGAACTCTACCAGCCGGTCAGCCCGTGACCCGGAAGGTGGCCGGGATCGACACCCGCAGCGTGCCCGCCGCCGGGTTCTCCTCCCGGAAGCACACCTGCCAGTTCCCCGGCCCCCGGTTGATCGGGCCCGACGTGTTGGGGATGAACCCCGTGCTGTTGGGGAACCGGTTGGTGGGGTTGAGGGGCACGGTGTCCCACATGCAGGGCCGGTCAGGACCGCCGTCGAGCCCGCTCACCAGCTTGTAGGGCCGGTTGGTCGAGGTCCCGGTGGCGTAGGCCCGAACCGTGGTGCCCGACGGCCCGCTGGCCGTGAAGCCGCCGGTGGCGAACCACGTGAAGCCCACCACCTGGGTGGTGGCCGGCGGCGTGCAGTCCTGCACCGTCTGCCAGCCCATGGCCTCCAGCATGCACAGGGCGATGGGCCCGGGGGCGTGCACCGCCTCGGCCGTGTTCAGGAAGGGTGTGGCCAGCGAGTTGGCCGACCCCGCCGGGTAGGTGAACTCGTCGAGGTGGGCGTAGCTGCTGCCCAGTGACCACGATGGCGGGGAGTAGAGCCGGGGCCGGTCGGACAGGCCTCGGTTGGTGCGGGGGCTGTTGAAGAACAGGGCACCGCTCTGGAGGGCGTTGCGCAGGGCAGCCGACGGGTTGGGGAAGGTGGTGGTGTTGAGCAGGCTCGTCCCCTGCTGGTTCTGGGTGAACCGGTCGTAGATGTCGGGCCACGGCTGGGACCCCAGGCCCCAGTAGCCCTGGTTGGAGGCGTTGACGTCCATCGTGCCCAGGAAGCCGAGGCCGTGCAGGAACTCGTGCATGACGACGCTCATCAGGTCGAACCGGCCGGCGGGCGGGTTGCCGTCGGTGCCGAAGTACCAGTCACTGCGGACGTTGATGTCGATCTCGACGTCGGGGTCGCTGCCGCCCAGGTTGGTTCCCGCCAGGGCCTCGGCCAGGGGCTGGGCGTAGAACGTGCCCGGCACCGGGGCGTTGGTGAAGTCGCGATAGACGAACGTCGGCCCGGCCCCGCCCAGGGTGCCCGCGCCGAGGTTCGTGTAGGTGGCCCGGACGGTGATGGGTTGGCTCGAGGTGATGAGCTGGGACCAGACGGCCATGGCCGCGTTGACGGGGGCCTGAGCGGCGGTCGGGAAGCCGGGGGCGAACGTCACCTGGATGGTGGATGCCGGCGGGGGCGGGGCACCGTCGACACCACCGGCCCGGACCGGGGCGGGGACATAGGTGTTGGTATCGCCGTCGGCCGCCAGCAGCAGGACGCGGCCCCCCGGCACTGAGGTGGGCGGGCTCTGGGCCGACACAGCGCCGGTCGAGGCCAGGGCGGGCAGGGCAGCCACCACCGCCAGCACCAGCCACCTCGACGAGCGAGACCTGATCGCCCTCCGCACCCCCGTCACGGCCCTCCCCCTCAGCTCGGCACCGGCTCACGAAACCTACCAGCGCCCCCACGGCGGGCGCCCGCTCTAGCCAGGGCCGGATGGTGCTGCCCAAGCGTCTGCGCGAGCAGGTGGTCACCGGGGCCGGTGAGGTGTTGGTTCGCCCCACCGCGGATGGCCTGCTGATCACTCCCGCGGGCCAGGCGAGCCACGTCACGCTGGGAGCCGATGGCATGCCGGTCCCTGCTCCTGGGACGACCGGTCTCCAATGACGAGGTGCTGGCGGCCATCGACGAGGAACGCGCTCACCGGTGATGGGCACCTCGGCGCTGGTCGCCACCTTGGTCGCCGACCACGAGCACCACGGTCTGGCCCGGGCCCACCTGCGTCCCGACCGGCCGGTCCCGGCCATCGTCGCGGGGTCGGGCATCGCAGTATGGTTCTTTCATGGCCAAAGTCACTCAGATTGCCTTCCAGATAGACAATGAGAGCCTGGCCGCGGTGGACCGCGAGGCCGAGCGGCGCTCGGTGGCCCGGGCCGAGGTGCTGAGGCTCGCCGTCCGGCGGTTCCTGGCCGCCGAGCGGGAGGCCGATATCGACGCCCGGCTGGCGGCCGGTTACGACGCCCGGCCCGCGGGTGCCAACGAGGAGGCGCTGGCCGAGGTGAGCCTCGACGGGCTGGCAGCCGCCGACCTTGACTGGTAACCCGCCGCGCCGGGGCGAGGTGTGGCTGGCCGAGATGGACAAGCTCCGGCCCGCGGTCGTGCTGCACCGCGACTTCGCCGGCCGGTCGCTGAACGCCATCTTGGTGGTACCGCTCACCACGACCATCCGCGACATCCCCACGGCGGTGCGCCTGGGCCCCGCCGACGGGATCGACCGGGACTGCGTGGCCGCCCTCGACAACCTCACATTGCTGCGCAAGGACCGGCTACGGGCTCCGCTCGGCCAGCTGTCAGCCTCGAAGATGGCCGAGCTGTGCCAGGCCTTGGCCGTCGCCGTGGCCTGCACCCCCGACCCTTGAGGAGGGTCGCCTATGACCTCCTCGGTGCAGATGGTCGACAAGTCGGGCTGGGAGCAGGCTCGCTATGGCCGCCGGGCGCGTGACCGGCTCCATTCGTTGCGGGAGTCCGGCCGGTTGGCCGTCTGCGTCGTGAGGATGGCAGAACTGCTGTACTCGGCCCGCGACGTGGCCGAACTGTCCCGGCTGAGACTGGAGCTCGGCTCCTTTCCCTACCTTCACTGCAGTGAGCGGGCCGAGCGACAGATCGAGGAGGTCATGAGCGTCCTGGCCACGAGGGGCCAGCATCACCTCCCGATCCCCGACCTCATGCTGGCCGCCATCGCCCAGGCCGCCTCGGCCACGGTGCTGCACTACGACTCCGGCTACGAGCGGATCGCCGCCGTCACCGGCCAGCCCCACGAGTGGGTCGTTCCTCGCGGGTCCGGCCACGGTGGCGACGGCGCCGAGTAGGGGCGTCGAGCTCGATCACCCGGCCGGCCCGCCGTCCACGGTCCGCCTCTACCGCGGCCCACCGGCGGCCTTGGCGGCGGTGGCCAGGATCCTCACGTACTCGTCCAGCCCCCAGGTGAGCGACAGGGCGGTCGGGGGCGATACCGAGGCGATGAACTCCTTGCCGATGACGGGTGCCACCCTCCCCGTCCGCACCTGCTCCATGAGCTGTCCGTGAGGAGACGACAGGAAAGCCTCCGAGGCCTCCGGTGTGTCGGCGTAGCTCACGAGGATGTCGCTCGTCAGCTTCTCCAACTGCTCGTAGCTCAGTGTGTAGAAGAAGCTCGACTCCCCCGAGGCTAGGGCCGTAACGCTGGGGGCGTTGACCAGGCCGAGCCCGAGGGTGAACTCCACCCGGGCGTCGGCCGGCTTGTACACGTAGAACGTGCCGGCCGAGTCCCACACCATGGCGACCGATTTGCCCTTGAGCTCGGGGTGGGCCGACGCCTTGGCCGCGACCTGGTCGTCGATGCCTCGAAGCACCTCGGCCGCCTGCTGGTCCCGGCCCAGCGCCGATCCGACGATCTTGACCGTGTCCCGCCACGGCGTGGCCCAGGGCTTACCCGGGTACGCAACCGTCGGGGCGATGGCCGACAGGAGCTTGTAGTCCTCGCCCGTTATACCCGAATAGACGGCGAGAATGAGGTCGGGACGGGCGGCGGCGATAGCCTCGAACGGTGGTTCCTCGGCATCAGGAAGAACGATCGGCAGCGCCGCGTTTTCAGCCTTGAGCCTCTCCCGGATCCATGGGAGCACGCCCTCGTTGTCGCCCCCGTAGGCCTGGAACGGTATGGCCACCGGCACCACCCCGAGCGCAACGGCGGCGTCCGCGCTCCCCCATCCCCAGGCTACGACGCGGCGGGGTTCATGAAGGATGACCGAATCCCCGAAGGCGTGAGAGACCGTGCGGGGAAACGCGGCTGTGCGTGTGCCCGACGCCGGCTGTGTTGGCGCGCCCTCTTCGCTGGTCCCGCACGCCGGCGCGACCAACAGGACCAGCGCCACGATGGCGACGCCGGTCAGTCGAGTGGCGGTCGCCCGGCCGGGCCCGACAAGCCGCCGCGACGGCATCTCCTCGATCATGCGAACTCCCCTTTCTCGGTTGGATCGACTGACTGCCGGGCCGGGCGACGCGCGGACCTCTGGGTGCGGCCCGTACGGCCCAGCGGCCCTGTCGCTTGGTCGCCTCAGGCGGGCACGTAGAGACGCTCGAGGTCGTCGACGAGGGCGCGGGCCCACAGGTGGCCCAACCCGGGCCACAACCGGGCGTCTACGAGGTCGACCCGGCCGGCGGCCACGGCCGGGATGGCCCGGAAGAGCGGCGTGGCCGCCACCTCCTCGTAGACGGCCCGGGGGATGCTCTCGCTGCCTACGGGGATGATGAGGCGGTCGGCGTCGATCTCGGCCAGTCGCTCCAGGCTCTGGTCCCGCTCGCTCGTAGCCGGGCCTACCACCTCCAGCCCGATCCGGCGCATCAGTTCGGCGGTGTCCTCGTCCTGGCCCCGCCAACTGAACGAGCCGGACTTGTAGAACTCGATGCGCGCCACCCTCAGCCGTGGTTGGCCGGAGCGACGCTCGGCCAGGCGGTCGAGGCGGGTCTCCAGCTCGGCCACGAGGCGCTCGCCCTCGGGCCGGCGGCCGAGCACGTCGCACACGCTCAGGAACAAGGTGCCCCAGCTCTTGAGCGGGCCGTTCTCGAACCCGGGGCCGGCCGTGGCCGCGCTCTCGCCCAGTCCCACGTAAGGGGCGATCTTGACGAGCTTCTCGTAGACCGGCTCAGCCGTCACCCAGTTCCACCCGAGCATGAGGTCGGGGCGCAGGGCCAGCAGCTCCTCGGGGTCGGGTGGGATGTTCTCGGTGATCTTGACGGAAGAGCCCAGCTTGACCCACGGGCCAGCGAAGCTGGTGGTGAGCACCGGCATGACCCCCACAGCGACCATATCGATCTCGAAGGAACCGATGGCGGCCACCACCCGTCCCGGGTCGGCCGGCACCTCGACCGGGCCGTTGTGTGAGGTGACCGTGCGGGTCGCCGCCCCGTCCGGTGCGGTCACACGATCGCGGCCGCACGCGGCCAACAACCCGGCGGCAGTGAGCGCCGCCACGAACTCTCGGCGGGTCAGTTCGTCCTGCACCTCGGGAAGCGCTGGGCACAGCGACGTCGTACTCATTCGCTCTCCTTGGGCTCGTGCACGTCCTTCTCGGTGAACCCCGGCTCGCGACGCAAGGACCACCCAGCAGTTCAGGAATCTATGGTATACCTAAGAGGTCTTCTTAGGCAAGCCTTATAACCCGCCTTGGCCGCCCCGGCGAGGGCTCAGACGCCGGCCACCGCGAAGCCGAGGGCACGGGCCGCCTGCCCCTGGCGCACGTCGAAGGTCAGGAACGTCATAGCCGTTCCCAGCCGCTTGGCGGCACCGAGATGGAGCGCATCCATCGTCCGCACCCCGGTCTGCTCGGCGATGGTCGCGCTCAGCTCGCACGTAGCCGGGTCGAGCTCCACGATGGAGATCGACCCCAGGTCCGCACCGAAGTCGGCGCGGGCTGCCGTCGCGTCCGCGGGTTGAAGAAGGCGAGCAAGGTTGCGTCGCACCTCTACGACGGTGTGCCGACCGGTGACGAGCTCGGGGTCACTGGCCAAGAGCTCGACGGCCCGGTCCGAGTCGGCCTCGTCCACGTAGCGCTTCAGCAGTGCGCTCGAGTCGACGTAGAGCGTCACTCGGAGCGGTCCTCGTTCAGGACGTCGAGGGTGCTGCGGTCGGACCTTCGCCGACGGACCGCCCCCAGGCCGGTCCTCGCCGCTGGCGTGAGCCATCCCGCCTCAGCCGCGGCGTTCAGGTCGACGCGACCGACGGGCGGACCGAGGACGGCCACCGGCCGGCCTCGGTCCGTGACGGTGATGAGCTCGCCCGCGGACGCCCGCTGTATGTAAGCGGACAGCTTTGCTTTCAACTCCCGGATGGCCACGTCCATGTGGTCACGGTACTAGGCCTCGTGACCACATTGCTCGGGCCAGGTCTCCGTCGACAGGTTCGGGTACTCAGAGTGGTGGGACTGCGGGCCAGGCCGACCCGGACGATCACCGCCGCCGCACGGCTGCCGCCCACGACGAGGACGACAGGGATGATGGCATTTACGGCACAACTGTTATCATTCTCGGTCGTGGTGCGAACTCAGATCTCCCTCGAGCCCGAGCAGATGGACCGGCTGCGCGAGCTCGCACGCTCGCGAGGAACGTCTATGGCAGCCCTCGTACGACAGGGGGTGCTCGCCCTCATCGAGGACGCCTCGACGACTGATCGTCGTGCCCGAGCCCGAGCAGCTTCGGGGCGCTTTTGTTGGAGCGGCGACTCCCGAGACCACGATCGTGACCTCCTCGAGGCCTTCGGGGGATGAGCGTCTTCGTCGACACCTCGGCGTTGCTGGCCGTGCTCAACGCCGCCGACGTGGCCCATCGCCGAGCCGACGAGATGTGGGCGCAACTGCTGGCGGGTGACCGCCCACTTCGCACCCACAGCTACGTCGTGGTCGAGACCTCGGCCCTCGTGCAGCGACGCCACGGGATGGACGCGCTGCGGAGCCTCCACGACGAGATCCTGCCGGTGCTCTCGGTCCGATGCCCTGACATCGAGCTTCACCGCCGTGCGACCACCGCGCTCGTAGCCGCCGGACGCCGGGACATCTCGCTCGTCGACTGGACGTCGTTCGAGGTCATGCGCGAGGAAGGCCTGGTCGATGCCTTCGCCTTCGACGAGGACTTCGACGAACACGGCTTTCGCACCTTGCCGCGGCCTAGCTGAACGGGAACGGTCGACGGCGGGCCCGTCAGCCTCCCGGTCGGCGGTCACTACTCGGGCTCCACGGATGGGGACGGGGCCCGCCTCGAGCCGGCGCTCGCGGGCCGGTGCCCGTTGGGGGCAGGCCCGGTCTGGGAGCCGGGACGGTGGGGGTGGCCGGCGGGGACTACGAGGGGGGTGCCGGCCACCGGGTCGGCGATGATGCGCACGGCCAGGCCAAACACCCGCTCGACCATCGCCTCGGTGACGACCTCGGCGGGAGAGCCCTCGGCCGCGATGGCCCCATCGACCATGGCCACGAGGTGGTGGGCATAGCGGCACGCCTGGTTCAGGTCATGGAGCACGATGACGATGGTGCGCCCTTCGTCACGGTTCAGGCGGGCCAGCAGGTCGAGGATCTCGACCTGGTGAGCCATGTCGAGGAAGGTGGTGGGCTCGTCGAGGAGCATGATGGGCGTGCCCTGGGCCAGGGCCATGGCGATCCAGGCCCGCTGGCGTTGACCCCCGGACAGTTCGTCGACGGGCCGGTCGGCCAGCTCCACCGTGGCCGTGGCTTCCAGCGCGGCGCTGACCGCGGCCTCGTCGTCGGGGCTCCACTGCTGCAACCACCGCTGGTGGGGATTGCGGCCCCGGGCCACCAGGTCGGCCACGGTGAGGCCCTCGGGGGCGACGGGAGACTGGGGCAGTATCCCCAATCGGGTGGCCACCTCTCGGGTCGGCAGCTTCCCGATGGCGTGGCCGTCGAGGTACACCGTGCCCGACTTCGGCTTCAGGAGGCGGGCCAGGGCCCGCAGCAGGGTGGACTTGCCGCAGGCGTTGGGCCCCACGACCACGGTGACCCGCCCCGGGGGGATAGCGATCGAGAGGTCGTGCACCACGATCCGGTCGTCGTAGGCCAGCCGCACACCCTCAGCCCGCAGCCGCTCCGCAGACGCCGTGCCCCTACCCGCGCCCGGCTCCGCCATCACGGGTGCTCCCAACCACGCCAGGTGGGCTCGGCCTGCAGCTCGGTTGCGAGCGCCATCACCGGGAGGGCCGTGGACAGGCTGGCGGCCGCTCGTAGCCGCCAGAGGATGACAGAGTCATGGGACATCCGACCGCTACCTCTCCGCGTCCGGCGCGGCGAGCCAGTCGGCGAGCTTCCGGTGGCGATGGTCGGGGTCAGTGAACGGGCAGGTGGTGCAGTAGCCGTCCCCGCACGGGTCAGGGTCGGCCACGGTGAGGTAGTAGAGACAGCAGGTGCCCTTGACCTGGAACCACGCCTCGTCCCCGCCGGCGGCCGTGACGGGCAAGGGGTGGGGGCGGTTGAGGCCCACCGGTACCTGGGCGGCCAGGGCATCCAAGAGCTCGGCCGCCTCCGCCCAGGCCGCCAGGCCAGCCCGGCCGGTAGACCGAGCCACGGCCAGCGCGGTGCCGCCCACGCGGTCGGCCACCGACCCCCACAATCCACGCCTTCCGTAAGGCGTGCGGTCCCGCACCGCCTCGAGGAGGGGCCCGACCGAGGCGGTAAGGCGTTCCGCCCACCACATCCGCAGAGCCGCCGGGTCGGGTACCACCACCGTGCCGGCCTCACCCGCGGCCGGGTCGTCCGCCAGTACTGCCGCCCGCGCTTCGAGGAAGGCCAGCGCGTCGAACCAGCCTTCCTCGTGCAGGTGCAGGGCCACGTTGGAGGGCGCCGGGTCGGGACAGCGGCGATCGGTCACGAGCGCGCCCACAGTGGCGCTCACTACCGGGCCACTCACCCGCGCGCCGAGGTAGGAACCGGCCACGTCGGCCCGACCTTCGCTGGCCCGTAAGTCGGTGGCCAAATGGTCGAGCAGCCCGGTGCCGATCACCTGGTCGAGACCGACCCACCCCTTACCTTGGGGGGCACCTACCGCGAAGCCCAGGTGCCCCGCAGCCGCGCTCAGCCGCGCCCCGGTCTCGGCCAAGTACGTGGCAGTGCTCATCGCGACCGGCCACCGGCCAGGGTGTCGAAGAGATCGTCGAGCACGGCCATGGCCTCGGTGACCCCGAACCCGAACCAGTAGGTGGGGACCTCGTGGACGTTGCCGGCCTGCACGGCCCGCAGCGTCCCCCACACCGGCTGTGCCCTCAGAGCCTCGACGGCGGAGGCGGCCTTCGCCGGGTCGTCCTCGGAGGCGAAAACGTAGAGGTGGTCGGCGTCGACCTCGTTCACCCGCTCCAGTGAGAGGCGGCCCTCGGCCTGGGGGGTGCTTATGCCGGCGTCGCCCAAGATGGCGGCCGCGAACCCGGTCGTCGAGTAGTTCTGCACGGCGTCAGGCCGGGCGCGCACCACCGAGACCGTCAGGTTGGCCCGGGACGAGCCGACCTTGCGGCCCAGCTCCTCCGCCCTGGCCTGGTAGCGGACCAGGGCCTCCTCACCCCGCTCGCGCCGGCCTACGGCATCGGCGAAGTAGGAGAAATAGTCCTTCCAGCGCAGGTCGTTCTCGAAGTCGTAGGCCACGACCGGGGCTATGCGGCTGAGCGTGTCGTACTCGCCTGCGAAGAGCTTCCCGCCGAAAGCACCATGGAGGATGAGGTCGGGCCGCTGCTGGACGAGGGCCTCGACGTTGAGGCTCGTCGCCCGCAGCGGCACCGAGGCCGTGCGGTCGCCCTGGAGGGGTGACAGCCGGCCGATCACCGCCACCGGGCTCAGTCCGACGGTGATGGCCGCATCGAGGGCGATGACGTTGAGCACCGCCACCCTCATGGGGGTGGCCGGCACCTCCACCGGCCCGAAGGCGGTGCCGACCGTGCGGGTCGAGGGGCCGGCGGTCGTCGAGGGCGCCGCCCCCGGCGGGCCGTCGGCGTCTCCGCATGCGCCCAGAAGGCCGGCGGCGATCATGATCCCCACGAACTCTCGACGGCTCAGGTCGTCGTCGATGCTCGGCGGGTCAACGAGGGCGGGCATGTCAACCTCCCTTTCCGATGCGATTGGCTCGGGCCAACAACCAGATGAGGTACGGGGCGCCGATGACGGCGGTGACGACGCCGACGGGCAGCTCCGTGGGGGCGAAGAGGCGGCGGGCCGCCAGGTCGGACAGCAGCATCAGGGCGGCCCCACTGAGGGCGGCCGGCCCCAAGGCGGCGGTGGCTCCGCCGACCAGGCGGCGAGCGATCTGGGGCGAGACGAGGGCAACGAAGGCCACTGGTCCGGCCGAGGCGGTGGCCACCGCCGCCAGGCCCACCCCGGAGATGATCAGCCCGGCCCGGGCTGCCTCCACCCGCGTTCCCAGCCCCCGGGCGGCGTCGTCGCCCAGTTGCAACGCACGGAGCTGGCGGCCCAGGCCCAGGGTCAGCGGCAAGAGCAGCACCAGGGCCAAGGTGACCGGCCGCACGTGCTCCCAACCTCGCCCATTGAGGCTTCCAGTGAGCCAGACCGTGGCCTGATGGGCCTGGAAGATCTCGGCCCGGGTGAGCAGGTAGGAGGTGATGCTGGAGAGCATGGCGGTAACCCCGATGCCCACCAGCACCAGCCGGTAGCCCGTTACCCCCCGGCGGTAGGCCAGCAGGTAGACAGCAACGGCAGTGGCCAACGCCCCGGCCAGGGCCCCCAGGGAGACCTGCGTCGAGGTGCCCCCGACGACCACGATCACCAGCACGGCGGCAGCCGCGGCCCCGGCGTTGACACCGATGATGTCGGGGCTGGCCAGAGGGTTGCGGGCCAGGCTCTGGAAGACGGCGCCCGACAAACCGAAGGCGGCGCCTACCAGGGCCCCCGTCAGCACGCGCGGCAGACGCAGGGTGTTGACGATGAAGAAGGCGTCGGTGTCGCCGTAGCCGAACACCGCGGGTACGACCTCGGCGAGAGGTATGGGGAAGTCGCCCACACTGATGCTGACCGCCCCAGCCAGGGCGATGACCCCCAGCAGGGCGAACGACACCCCGGCCACTCGGACGTTCACGGCCCGCGAGATACTCGGACGGGCTACCCGCAACACCCGAAGGCTGGGCAGCACCACCGTGCGAGAGAGGCTGACCGGTGACCTCACAGCTCGGCCAGCTTGCGGCGGCGGACCAGGGCGATGAAGAAGGGTGCGCCCACGAAGGCGGTGACGATGCCGACCTCGAGCTCGGCCGGCCGGGCCAGGACACGGCCGACGATGTCGGCGACCAGCAGCAGCACGGGGGCGAGCAGTGCCGAGTAGGGGAGGACCCAGCGGTAGTCGGGCCCGCACATGGCCCGGGCAATGTGGGGCACAGTCAGGCCCACGAAGCCGATGGGGCCGGCGGCCGCCACCGCCGAACCCACCAGCAACACCACCGAGACGGCGCCCACGAGCCGCGAGAGCCCGACCCTGCTGCCCAGTGAGCGGGCCACGTCGTCGCCCAGGCTGAGGGTGTTGAGGGCCCGGGCCGCGGCCAATGCCAGCACCACACCGACCACCAGGAAAGGCAGGACCTGGCGGACGATGTCGCCGTCGCGCCCGGCCAGAGAACCGACCACCCAGAACCGGAACTGGTCGAGGGTGGCGATGTCGAGAAGGAGCACGGCGCTGGTGAGTGCCCCCAGCAGAGCGCTGACGGCCGCCCCGGCCAGGGCCAGCTTGACCGGGGTCGGGCCCTGTCGGCCCAGTGAACCGAGGCCGTATACCAGCACGGCGGCCCCGAGCGTGCCCGCGAAGGCGAACCATACGTACACCGAGAGGTCGGAGATGCCGAAGGCGTAGATGGCGATCACCACGGCCAAGGAGGCGCCGGCGTTGACCCCGAGGATGCCGGGGCCGGCCAACGGGTTGCGGGTCACCCCCTGCATAACGGCGCCGGCCAGCCCCAGGGCCACACCCGCCCCGAGACCGACGACCGTGCGGGGAACCCGCAGGCTGCGGATGATCAGGTGGTCGTTGGACCCGTCGAAGGCGAAGAAGGCGTCGAGCACCACCCCCAGGGGGATGGGCTTGGAGCCGTAGGCCACGCTGGCCAGGGAGGCCCCGACAACCGCGGCCAGCAGCAGGACGAGGCCGCACCACCGGGCCAACGCCCGCCGGGCCAGAGCCGGGGGCCGGGCTACGGAGGGACCGGGCGCGGGGCGGGGAGGGGCGACCGCTGGGGCGGTCATCGGGGCCTCGGCTGCGCCCGGTCCATAGTTCCGCCCTCGCCCGGTGCGGCCCCCAACGCAGTTCGGCTCACCGCGGCATCCTGCCCTTGTGTTAGGGCAGCCGTCAAGAAGGAGTTAGGGATCCCTAATATCAGTCGGTGGGTGGCCGGCCTCGCTGGCGCTTGACCTCGGACCGTTGGCGCTTGTCCTTCAGGCGAGCCTCTTTGGCGCCCCGGGAGGGCCGGCTGGCCACCCGGGTCTTGGGCACCCGCAGGGCGTCGGCCAGGCGGGCCGCCAGCCGCTGGAGGGCCAGGTCGCGGTTGCGGGCCTGGGAGCGTTCGTCGGAGGCGACCACCCGGACGACCGGGCCCAGGCGTTCGAGCAACCGCGCCCGCTGGCGGGGCCCGAGCGAGGGCGAGGAGGCCACGTCGAAGCGGACCTCAGCCCGGGTGTTGGCCGTGTTGGCGTGCTGGCCTCCCGGGCCACCCGACCCGCTGAAGCGCCACTCCAGCTCGTCGAGGGGTATGCGGCAACTGGAGCTGACCCGCAGCATCTCGGCCATCGTGGGTGGCTCCCGCCGGCCTACAGGCCCAGGCGGTCGAGGGAGTGGGGGCGGCGCTGCCAGTCGGGCTCGACCTTGACCACCAGTTCGAGGAAGGCGCCGTCGACGAGTTGGGCGCGCACGGCCGTTCCGACCCGCTTCAACACCTCGCCCCCCTTGCCGATGACGATCCCCTTCTGGGACTCCCGCTCGACGAGCACCTCGACCTTCACGTGGGGCCAGTCCCACTCGGTGACCCGGCAGGCGATGGAGTGGGGCAGCTCCTGGCGGGCCACGGCCAGGAGCTGCTCGCGGACCAGTTCGGCCACCCAGAAGGCGTCGGGGACGTCGGTGACCGTCCCCTCGGGGTAATAACGAGGGCCTTCGGGAAGGCGCTCGACGACCGCCGCCACCAGCTCGGACGTGCCCGCGCCGGTCGTGCCCGAGACCGGGTAGTACTCGGAGAACTCGAGCTCGGAGGCCCGGCGCAGTTGTTCGAGCACCTCCCGGCGGGGAGCGGCGTCGATCTTGGTGACCACGCAGATCGTGCTCGCCCGGGGCAGGCGGTCGGCCACGAACCGGTCTCCCCGGCCCAGGGGCTTGGTGGCGTCGAGCACGAAACAGACCACGTCGACCTCGTCGAGGGCCTGGCGGGCGGTGGCGTTGAACCTCTCCCCCGCGGCCGTCTTCGGTTTGTGGATCCCCGGGGTGTCGACGAACACGACCTGGCTGGAGGGGCTGTCGAGCACCCCCCGCACCTGGGTGCGGGTCGTCTGGGGTTTGTCCGACACGATCGACACCTTGGTGCCCAAGATGGCGTTGAGCAGCGTCGACTTGCCGGCGTTGGGCCGCCCCACGAGGGTGGCGAACCCCGACCGGAACGGCTCCGGACCGGGCGCCCCCTCGGGCGCTGGCTCGCCGCTCACTCGGTCGCCGGGCCGTCGCCGGGCTCGTCGGCAGCCAGCTTGGTTATGCGCACCCGGCCGATGCGGCGGCCCTGCACTCGCTCGGCGTGGAGCCGGTGGCCGTCGTGGTCGACGGCCTCGCCCTCGCTGGGCACGTGGCCCAGGAGGTTGAGCACCAACCCGCCCACGGTGTCGAAGTCGCCGTCGGCAAAGGCGGCCCCGATGAGCTCGTTGACCTCGTCGATCGGCATGCGGGCGTTCACCCGGACGCCGCCGTCGGGCATGGGCTCGACGGGTGCCTCCTCGGCGTCGTACTCGTCGACGATCTCCCCCACTAGTTCCTCGATCAGGTCCTCGAGGGTGACGAGGCCGGCCGTCCCGCCGTACTCGTCGACCACGATGGCCATGTGGGCCTTCTCCTTCTGCATCTCGGGCATGAGCTCGGCCACCCTCTTGGTCTCGGGCACGAAGCTGGCTGACCGCACCAGTTCACGCACGGGCCGGTCCTCGCCCCCCGAGCGCAAGGCCCTCATGAGGTCCTTGGCGAACAGGATGCCGACGATGTCGTCGATGCCCTGCTCGTAGACCGGGATGCGGCTGAACCCGGCCGACATGAACAGCTCCATGGCGTCGCCGGCGCGCGCCCGGGCCTCGACGGTCACCATGTCGGGCCGGGGCACCATGACCTCGCGCACGACCGTGTCGCCGAACTCGATGATGGAGTGGATCAGCTTTCGCTCGGTGCGCTCGATCACCTCCTCCTCCTCGGCCACGTCGGCCAGGGCCAGCAGCTCCTCCTCGGAGACGAACGGGCCCCGCTTCAGCCCCTTGCCCGGGGCCAGGACGTTGGACACCCAGATGAGGGCGGCCATCAGCAGGCGGACAGGCCACAGGCGGGAGATGCCGTAGACGAGGGGGGCGACGGCCAGCGCCGCCTTCTCGGAGTGCTGGACGGCGTAGGTCTTGGGCACGACCACGGCGGCCACGAAGATCACCAGTGTCTCGGCCGTCACGGCCACCGCCACCCCGGCCAGGCCGAAGGACCGGTCGGCCAGGATGGCCACGACGGTGGCGGCCGTGACGTGGCAGGCCAGGACGAGCAGCAGCAGCGGGTTGAGGGAGCGTTCGGGGTGTTCGAGGAGCCGGGCCAGCGAGCGTGCCCCCCGCCGACCGTCCTCGACCAGGGAGGCGGCCTTCGTGCGGGTCACCCGGGTGATGCTGGCCTCGGCCATGGCCAGCACGGCGGCCGCCACCACCAGGGCGCCCACCGTGGCCCACAGCGCCGGTTCGCCGTTCACCGGCTACTTGGGGGGTTCATGGGCGGTGGAACCGGGCCAGCAGCTCCTGCTCGCGCTCCTCCATCGCCTGGGCCTCGGCGTCCTCGGCATGGTCCATACCCAGCAGGTGGAGGATCCCGTGTACCACGAGCAGGGCCAACTCGTCGTCGTAGGTGCCGGCGTGGTTGGGCGCGTTGCGCCGGGCCACGGCCGGGCAGACGACGACGTCGCCCAGCAGGGTCGGAAGATCGGACGGTTCGATGTCGTCGCCCGGGCCGGCGGGGCCGAGGGAATCGGCGACCCGCCCCCCCTCGTACACGTCGTCGTCGATCGGGAAGGCCAGCACGTCGGTGGGCCCGTCCTTGCCCATGAACCGCTTGTTGAGCTCGGCCATGGCCTGCTCGTCCACGAACAGCAGGCATACCTCGGCGTCGTCGCGTACGCCCTCGGCGCCCAGGACCGATTCGGCCAAGGTGACCCAGCGCAGCGTGTCGACCGGTTCGTCGGACTGCTCGTCGGCCGCGAACACGGCCACCGGGGAGGGCGCGCTCACGGCCGCTGGCCGTCGGTCGCCCGCTCGTAGGCGTCGACGATGTCTTGGACGATCCGGTGGCGCACGACGTCGCGCGAGCTCATGTGCACGAACTCCAGGCCGGCGATGCCCGACAGGACGGCCTCGAGGCCCAGCAGGCCGCTGCGCCCGGCCGCCAGGTCGACCTGGGTCACGTCGCCCGTGACCACCGCCCGGGAGCCGAAGCCGATCCGGGTGAGGAACATCTTCATCTGCTCGGGCGTGGTGTTCTGGGCCTCGTCGAGGATGAGGAAGCTGTCGTTGAGGGTGCGGCCCCGCATGTAGGCCAGCGGTGCCACCTCTATGGTGTCCCCTTCGAACAGGCGCTTGGAGCCCTCGGGCCCCAGCATGTCGTAGAGGGCGTCGTAGAGGGGACGCAGGTAAGGGTCGACCTTGGCCAGCACGTCGCCGGGCAGGAAGCCGAGCCGCTCCCCCGCCTCCACCGCCGGGCGGGTGAGGATGATGCGGTTGACCTGCCGGGCCTGGAGGGCCTGAACGGCCATGGCCACGGCCAGGTAGGACTTGCCCGTGCCCGCCGGGCCGATCCCGAAGGTGATCACGTTGCGGGCGATGGCGTCGGTGTAACGCCGCTGGCCGCTGGTCTTGGGCCGCACGGCCCGGCCCCGGGCCGACCGCAGCACCTCCGACGACGTCACCTGGGACGGGCTCTCGTCGGCCTTGACCATCTCGATGGTGCGCCCCACTCCCGCGGGGTCGAGCTGCTGGCCCTGGCGCAGGAGGGTCACCATCTCCTCGAACAGCCGGCCGACACGGTCGGCGTCCTCGCCGCTGACGGTGATCTCGTTGCCCCGCACCATTATCTCGGCGCGCTCGAAGGCCGCCTCGATCAACCGGAGCAACTCGTCGCGCTGGCCCAGGAGCTCAACCATCAGGTGGTTGCCGGGCACGAGGACTTTGACGGGGGTGGGGGACACGCTGGTGGCGCCAGGTTACCCGGCGGCCCTCACCCCGGCGGCCACTGCATGGGCCGCCCCCCCAACACGTGGAGGTGGAGGTGGGGCACCGAGTTCTGGGCGTGCTCGCCCACGTTGAACACGAGCCGGTAGCCGTGGCCCTCGACCTGCTCGCGCCGGGCGACGTCCTGGGCGGTGGCGAACATCTCGGCCAGGAGGTCGGCGTGCTCGGGCCGCACCGTGTCGGCCGACTCGATGTGCTGGCGGGGCACGACCAGCACGTGGGTGGGCATGGCCGGGGCGATGTCCCGGAAGGCGTAGGTGTGGTCCGACGACGCCACTTCGGTGGACGGGACCTCCCCGGCCACGATCCGGCAGAACAGACAGCCGCTCACCCCGCGACGCTACCCCGGCCCACGGTACGCGCCCGGCGTAAGTGCGGGGGTGGGTACGCTCCCGCCGGTGGCGGACATCGGCGACGAGGGCCGGTTCGACGAGATCGACCGGTGGGCGGCCGAGGCCCGGGCGCGCGAGGCCGCCGATGCCCGGGTCAGGGAGCGCTGGCTGCGGGCCCAGGCCGAAGAGGGCGCCCAGATGGCCCAGGTACTGGCCGGCCTGGCCGAGCGGGGCGCGACGGTGGTCGTGACCACGATTGCCGGACGGTCGGTGGTCGGCCGGCTGGCGTCGGTCGGCCAGGACTTCGTGAGGGTGGCCACGACGGCCGGGTCGACCAGCCTCGTCCCCTTCTCGGCGCTGGCGTGGCTGCGCGAGCCCCCCGGCGACCGGCGCCGGCCCGACCCGGCCGTGGGGCCCGACCCGTCGCCCTTCGCGGACGACGGCGGTCCGCCAGGGGCGGCCGCGTTGGTGGACCTCCTGGCCCAGGCCGCGGCCGTGCGGCCCCGGGTCACCGTCCACTCCAACGGCGCCTCGGTGACCGGCGACCTACGGTCGGTGGGCATCGACATGGCCGTCGTGCAGACCGACGGTGACCCGCCCGGGCTGACCTATGTGCGGCTCGCCTCGGTCTACGAGATCTCTTTCCTCGACTCGGGGTAGAGGTGCTCGAGGGTGCCCGGTTGGATCCGGGACGACTCGATGAAGGCCTCGACCTGGGACTGCTGCAGCCGGATGACCCGGCCGAACTTGTACGCCGGTAACTGGCTCTCGTCGATGAGCCGGTAGAGGGTCCGCACGGTGACCCCCAGCCGCTTAGCGGCCTCACCCGTGCTCATCCAAGTGATCTCGTCCTCTGCCATGGAGATGATGATAGCGTGTGAGTGCCATCTCTTGTGGGATCTCATGAGGTTTCAGCCCACCGCCCCGAGCGGTCGCTGGCCGCCCACCAACTGCTACCGTAGGGCGGTTACGGGGCTGTAGCTCAGTTGGCTAGAGCGCTTGCATGGCATGCAAGAGGTCGTCGGTTCGAATCCGATCAGCTCCACTCGGAGGTACCGGACGGGCCGACGTTCAAACCCGGGGTTGCATTGCGGACCGCTATGCTGAATGCATGACGCAGTTCGTTACGCGCGTTGATCCTGAGCTCGCCCATGCGGTAGACGCCCTGGTGGCGTCCGGGGCTGTCGAGAGTCGGTCCGAGGCCGTCCGCGCCGGCTTGTCCGAGCTAGTCGAGCGTCACCGGCGCCGTGACATCGGGGATCGGATAACCCGTGCCTATCGAGAGCAGCCGCAGACGGACGAGGAACTGCTCGGGCTCGACGAAGCTACCCGCGCGCTGATCGCCGAAGAACCATGGTGACGGTTCCCGGACAGGGCGACATCTGGTGGGCCGAGGTAGAAGACATGCGGCGCCCGGTGCTGGTCGTGACGCGCTCTGAGGCGGTGCCGGTCCTCACGGCGATCGTGGTGGCGCCCGTCACTCGTAGCGTACGAAGCATTCCCACCGAGGTCCCTCTCGGCCGTGACGAGGGCCTCGCCATCGACTGCGCGGCCACCTTCGACAACCTCCAGCGCGTCCGTCGAAGCGCTCTCACGACACGGGTGGGTCAGCTCGGGCCGCGCCGAGCGGAGTTGTGCGAGGCGCTTCGCGCTCTTGCCGACTGCTGAGCAATCCACTGGCCGGGTGGTCCTCGCTGCCGCCGGGTGGTCAGGGTTGGAATGAAGCTGCGTCATCTCCACTCGCCGTTGTCCCTGTTCCAATCCCGTCCCGGTCAAGGGACAGTCGTGGTCGAGGCCAACGGCTCCTGAGGCTGCACGAGGTGGCGTTGGATGCGCACGGAGCTCTGGCCCAGGCCCTCCACGGTGACCCGGTCGAAGGCCACCAGGGCTCGCGACGGGGGGTCGAAGTAGAGGACCGTGCAGGTGAGCGGCTCGGGCCCCTCACCCTGGAGGCTGCGTAGGCCCGCGCCACCGGTCGACCCCTCCACCATGAGGAGGGCGTCGCCGATGCTCGAACGGCGGGGCTGGTGGGTGTGCCCGGCCAGCACGAGGGGCGTGAGGTGGCCGATGCCGGCCGCCATCCGGGCATCGTGGACCGCCACCAGGTCGACGGGCGGGGGCAACACGGCTTCGAGCGCAGCCGTCACCTGGGGCACCAGGGCGGCCGCCTCCTGGCGCTCCACGTCGGTACCGGTCTCCCTCGACTTGTCGGGGGTGAACCGGGGATCGGGGAACCCCCACATGCGCAACCCGACCACCTCGTGGGCCCCGCCGTCGAGCACCACCGCGTTGGGTTGGGACGCCACCGCTTCGGCCGTGCCCACCGAGTCGTGGTTGCCGCGCACCCACACGTAGGGGACACCGAGGGTCCCGATGGCGTCGATGAGCCGGCTCTCGGGCTCGCTCCCCCAGTCGGTCAGGTCCCCGGTGTCGACCACGGCGTCCACCCCGAGCTGGCTGATGATGGTGCGCATCAGGTCGAAGGCCTGGGGGTTGTTGTGGACGTCGCTGACGTGCAGCACCCGGGTGGTGGCGGCCCGGCCGGGGTCGAACGTAGGCAGCTCCCGGCCCACGTCGTAGAGCATGGCCACGTTGGCCACCAGGCCGGCGAGTTGCGCCCGGTACTCGCCGAAGCGCTCCACGATGGCCCCCACGTCGCCCACCACCTGGGGTGCGACCGACAGCAGCCCGCTGTAGGCGGGCTCGGACACGGCCTGCGGGCGCCACGAGGAGGCGGTGAGGGCCAGCATCGCTCCCATCACCGCCGCGACCACCGGCCCACCCACCAGCAGCGATCGCCAGCGCAGGGCCCCCAGCAGGGTGCCAGCCAGCCCGCCGATCACCCCGGCCAGCACCGAACGGCGGGCCAGGTCGGCCAGAGCGTCCCTGGCGTCGCCCGCGATGGTCTCTTCGAAGTCCTCCAGCACGGTGGGGTCGCGGGCGATGGCCTCGGCCTCGTCGAGCCGCAACTCCTCCACGCGGGCCTCGACCCGTACCGGGGCGCTGTGGGTGTCGAACCGGATGGTCCCCAGCGGGGCCAGCCGCACGACGGTCTCGGCGGTGGTCGACGGCCGCGCCTGCATCGTCACGTCGAAGGGCCCGATCGAGGCCCGCGAGTGGCCTCCCAGCATCAGCCCGATCACCGTGCCGGCCAAGGCCAGGAGCCCGACGCGCAGGGCGCGCCAAGCGGCCCGGTGGCGGTTCGGCTGGGGCGGGACCTCGGCGGTGGGGGGGTCGGGGCGGGCCACGGACAGCTTGTGGGTGGCTACCCATCGAACCTTCCCGCCCAAACCGCGGCCGAGGAACGAGGGCAGCGGTACTCTCGGCCGGTGTGAGCACGGCGGGATGGCCTACCCCGAACCCTCCGCCTCCCCCTCCGCCTCCGCCCGCCTGGCTCCCGGGAACGGGCCCGTACCCAGGTCCTCCCCCGCCCCCCAAGCGGAAGCTGGCCGAGGTGGCGCGGGGAGTGGGCATCGGCGCGTTGCTGGCGGCAACGCTGGTCCTGAGGGTCGTGGTGAACGTCGGGTTGCTCGACGGCGACCGCCCTAGCCCCCGCGACCGGTGGGTGGCGCAGGTGCCAGCGGCGACGCACCCGTTCGTCGACACGGTGTCACCTCGCGACCTGGGCCCTGGGGCCTGCCTCGACCGGGCCCCCTACCTCCTCGCTCGCGTCGTGGCCTGCGGACAGGGCCACATAGCCGAGATCGTCACGGTCTTCGCCGTCGAGGGCGAGCCAGGCCGGCCCTACCCGCCCGTGAACGATCTCGTCCGGCAGGCACTGGGCCGCTGCCGGTCCGATGTCGATGCGTACGCCGGGGTGGCGGCGGGCCGACCCCGGCCCGCTCATTTCGTGGCCGTCCCTGCCTCCTCGGACTGGGACCGCGGTGAACGCCGGGTCGTCTGCTACGTGACCGGCCCCGGGGGCGATCCTCTCGTGGGCTCGGTCAGGGCCGGTCCCGCGCCCGCCGGGCCGGCCTAGGAGGCTGGTGTCTTTCGCGATCGGCGCTTCGCGCCGAGCGGCCGACCTGCCCCTGACCAGCACCTTTGCAGTGTCGCCGAGCCGCGAACGGGGCGGTCGGCCGCCTGGGGAGGGTCTAGACACCAGCCTCCTAGCGGTTCCCCCAGGAGGAGCCCGGGGGACATGTTCCGGTCGCGGCCGCTGGCCAGCCGCTTACATTCACTTATAAGCATGAGACAATATATGAGTGGACACGACCAACGACGGCTCGCTCGTGCCGGCGGCCGAGTTGCTGCGGGCACTGGCCCACGAGCACCGGCTGGCCATCGTGCTCGAGCTGAGGGAGGGGCCCCGGTGCGTCCACGAACTGGTGGAGGCCCTGGGCGTGACCCAGCCCCTGGTCTCCCAGCACCTGCGGGTGCTGCGATCCCTTGACCTGGTCACCGGCCAGCGCCGGGGCCGGGAGATCGCCTACTCGCTGGGCGACGAGCACGTCGCCCACATCGTGCACGACGCCGTGGTGCACGCCACCGAGCGCGGCCGCCGTCGGGCCACGCCCACGAAAGGAGAACGATGACTTCCATCCACACCGTCCACGAAGATCACACCCACGCCCACAGCCCCTCGTGCGGGCACGCCTCGGTCGCCCATGACGACCACGTCGACTACGTCCACGAGGGCCACACCCACCGCCTCCACGACGGCCACTGGGACGAGTGCGTGACGGCCCACGCCGTGCATGACGACCACGGCCACGGCCACGGCGAGAACTGCGGCCACGAAGCCGTCGACCACGACGGTCACCTCGACTACGTCCACGACGGCCACCGCCACGCGGTCCACGAGGGCCACTGGGACGAGCACTGACCGATGCTGAACTGAGCTGCTGAGCCGAGCCGACGGGCCGGTGCCGGCGCGGCCGCCGCCTTACTCGCCGGGACGGGAGGGGTCAGTGGCGGGCGGGGGCGCCGTCGTGGGCCGCGCCGTCCATGGCCTGGAACAGCTCCTTCATGCCGCCCAGGGCGCCCAAGACGGAGCTGAGCTCGGTCGGCAGGAACAGCTTGGTGGCGTGGCCGTCGGCGATGGTGGCCAGGGCCTCGAGGTACTTGATGGCGATCAGCTCCGACGTGGGCCGGCCGTCGTGGATGGCCTGGTAGACGGCGCGGATGGCGGCCGCCTCGCCCTCGGCCACCGCCTCCTGGCGGAAGCGTTCGGCCTCGGCCGCCGTGCGGGTGGCCGAGGCCTCGCCTTCGGCCGCCAAGATGGCCGACTCGCGCAGGCCCTGGGCCTCGAGGATGGCCGACTGCTTGGCCCCCTCGGCCCGGGTGATGGCCGCCTCCCGCTCACCGGACGCGGCGGTGACGACCGCCCGCCGGGTGCGCTCGGCCTTCATCTGCTCGTGCATGGCGCTCATCACGTCGTTGGGCGGGTCGATGCGCTGGATCTCCACCCGCACCACCCGGGTGCCCCACTTGTCGGTGGCGTCGTCGAGGATCTCCCGCAGCTTGGTGTTGATCGTGTCCCGGGAGGTCAGGGCCTCGTCGAGCTGCATGTCCCCGACCACGTTGCGCAGGTTGGTCTGGGCCAGCTTGGTGACGGCCATGTAGAAGTCGACGACGTTGTAGACGAGCCGCCGGGGGTCGGTGGCCTCGTAGTAGACGACGGCGTCCACTGACACGACCACGTTGTCCGACGTGATGACCTCCTGGGGCGGCACGTCGACCACCCGCTCACGCATGTCGACACGCACCATGCGGTCGATGAACGGGAAGATCAGCCGCAGGCCCGGCTCCTCGGTGGCGTGGTACTTGCCGAGCCGCTCGACCAGGCCCCGCTCGTAGGGCCGGATGATCTTCACGGCGCTGACGACCACCACGAACATCACAAAGGCGATGGCCGCCAGCACGACGATGACCGACATTGACTACTCCTTGTCCTGCGAAATGGGGGGCAACAAGGGCGGTTCGTCGAGAGGGAGCACGACCAGGCGGGTGCCGTCCACCCGGCTGACCAGGACAGTGGAGCCCGCCCGGATGGGCACCCCCACCAGGCTCTCGGCCCTCCACTCCTCCCGGTCGAGGCGGACTGTGCCGGTCGCGCCCACCGAGCCGGGGATGTCCCGCAGCACGAAGGCCTGGCGGCCCACCCAGCGGTCGGCCCCGATCTCGGACCGCTCGCGGCTGTCGAGGCGGCGGCGCAGGGGCCACAACACCGACGAAGCCAACGCCGACACGACCACGAAGACGAGCCACAGCATCCCGACGGGGGCTCCCAGGAAGCCGGCCACGGCGGCCGCCCCGGCCCCGACACCGAAGGGCAGCAGGAAGAACGATCCGGCCACCGCGATCTCCCCGACCGTCAACCCCACGGCCAGCACGAGGAAGATCCACCGCCAGGTCTCGGGCGAACTGAAGTCCATCGACGACGACCTCCTAATGCCTCATCAGGAAAGGTTTGGCTCGTTTCTCGCTTGACCCCAAGAGGTGTCGACCGCGGGCGAGTTGGCCAGGACCAACCGAAGGTAGGGCGAGAAACGAGGCAAACCTTGACCGTGGAGGCATTAGTCGAACACGGTACCGCTGCGGCTCCTCTTCCGCCCTCGTTTTCGGACGGGCCGGTAGCGTGCGCCAACGCATGGACGGGCCCGCGGTCGAGACCAGGGAGTTGACCAAGCACTTCGGGGCCGTCCGGGCCCTGGAGGACGTGGACCTCTCGGTGCAGCCCGGCGAGGTGTTCGGGTTCCTGGGCCCCAACGGGGCCGGCAAGACGACCGCCATCCGCCTCATGCTCGACTTCCTGCGCCCCACCCGGGGGTCGGTCAGCGTGCTCGGCGGCCACGGTGGCGACCCGGCCGTGCGCGCCCGCATGGGCTACCTGCCCGCCGATGTCCATCTCGACGCCCGCTACCGGGCCGACGAGCTGTTCGCCTTCCTGGGAGCCCTGCGGGGGACGCCCGCCCCTTCCCTGCTCCCCACCCTGCTCGAACGGTTCGGGCTCGACCCGACCCGGCCCATCGGCGAACTGAGCACCGGCAACAAGCGCAAGGTGGGCATCGTCCAGGCCTTCATGCACCGCCCCGAGCTGGTCGTGCTCGACGAGCCGACCTCGGGCCTCGACCCCATCTTGCAGTACGAGTTCCTCGAGCTCGTGCGTGAACAGGTGGCGGAGGGAGCCACTGTGTTCCTGTCGTCGCACTACCTGCCCGAGGTGGAGCGGGTGGCCGACCGGGTGGGGATCCTGCGCCAGGGCCGGCTGGTGGCTCTTTCCAGCATCGCCGAGCTGCGGGCCCGGGCCCGCCAGCGCATCGACCTGTTCGTCTCCGGCCCGGCCGACCTGGCCGCCTTCGAGGGCGCGGCCGGGGTGGTCGAGGCCCACGCCCCGTCGGGCCCGGGCGGCGGACTTGTGCGCCTGGTCGTCGAGGGCCCGGTGGACGCCGCCCTCAAAGCGGCCGCCGGCTCTCTGACCGTGGAGCGCATCGTCACCCACGAGGCCGATCTCGAGGAGGTCTTCTTGGACTACTACCGCCAGGACGACCGGTGACGGTGGCCCGCCGGTTCGCCCGCGACCACCGCCGCTCGTTCCTGTGGTGGGCCGTGGGCATGGCCGCGGTGGTGGCGTTCACAGCCGCCCTGTGGCCCAGCGTGCGGGGCCAGCAGCAGTTCGAGGAACTGGTGCGCGACCTGCCCGAGGCCCTCAGGGCCCTGTTCGGTAGTGGTGAGGGCATCGCCTTCACGTCCGCCCCGGGCTACCTCCACAGCCGGCTGTTCTCCACCCTGTTCCCCCTACTGGTGATGGTGTTCGGGATCGGCCTCGGTGCCCGGGCCATCGGGGGCTCGGAAGAGGACGGTTCGCTCGAGCTGGTGGCCGCCCACCCCGTCACCCGGGCCCGGCTGGCGGCCGAGCGTTACCTGGCCATGGTCGTGCTGGTGGCCGGCCTGACGGTCGCCGGGCTGGCCGCCCTGCTGGTCGTGGGCCCGGCCGTGGGGCTGCTCGACGGGGTCGGAGTGGGCCGGGTGCTGGTGGCCGGTGTGGCCCTGCTCGGCCTCGGCCTGCTCAGCTCCTCGCTGGCCTTCGCGGCCGGCGCGGCCTTCGGCCGGCGGGGGGTGGCCGTGGCCGTGGCCAGCACGTTCTCGGTGGCCGGTTACCTGCTCCAGAGCCTGATCGCGGCCACCGACGTGTTCGACGCCGCCCGGTTCGTCTCGCCCTGGCACTGGTACCTCGACCGCAACCTGCTGGCCCAGAGCCCGACGGTGGCCGCCCTGGCCGTGCCCTACATCCTGGCCGGGGCCGTGGCCGTCGTGGGCGGTTGGCGGTTCCTCCACCGCGACCTGAAGATCCCGTGACATCCGGCGTGCCAGGCTGGTGGACGTGAACAGACAGCGGGCCGTCGCCCTGGCCGCCATCGCCGCGGTGGCCGTGGTGGTGCTGATCGTGGGCCTGTCGGGCGGTGGCGGCGAGACCGACAGGCTGTTCGCAGCCGACCGGGCGGCCGACGGGGAGACGTCCGACCGGCGCTTGCCCGCGGGCCGCTCGGGCATCGAACCCGACGTCCCCCCGGTGCTGACCGCCCCGGGGGTGAACGGTGGGGCCGCCAACCCCGACCAGCCCACCTCCGACGCCAGCGCGACCACCTCCCCGGGCTCTTCGCCCGACAGCCCCACCACCACTGCGGCGGGGGGCGGGGCTGGGGTCGGGGGCACCGGGGGCTCGACGGGCTCGGCCCCCCGCACCGGCGGTGCCGGCGGGAGCGCGGGCGCCGGTGGGGCCGGTGGTGGCACCGGGGGCTCGGGGGGCGGGGGTGGGTCGACCCTGTTCTTCACGACCGACGACAGCGGGACGACCCAGTCGGCCAAGGTGGGCGACCTCGTGCTCGTGCTTCTCGAACCGCTGAACGGCGTCCGCTACTCGGACCCGGTGTCGAGTGGGCCGGCCGTCGTGCGCGACACCAACGACGTGGTCGAGGGCATCGTGTTCACCACCTTCACGGCCGCCGCCCCGGGCACGGCCACCATCTCGGCCACGTCCGGTTCCACCACCTTTCGGGCCACCGTCACCGTCTCCGCCTGAGCGGGGTGCAGCCCCGGCTCAGCGGCCCGTCAGCACCGGCCGGTGGTGTGCAGGTCGACCCGGGCCGAGCTGAACTCGCCGGCGGCCACGTTGATGGCCGGCCGGGCCTGGGCCAGGCTGGCCTCGCTGTTGACGCCGGACGTGGCCGCCAGCACCTGGTTGTAGGCGGCGGTCAGCTCGGCCGTGCTGAGCCCCGAGGTGTCGCGGGCCGCCCGCTCGACATCGGCGTACTCGGACTCGAGGCGGCTGCGCAGCTCGCCCACCCGGGCGGCGTTGGCGGCCGTGGGCTCCAACGCGGCCAACTGGGTGACGATGGCGTCGACCTCGGCGACTTCCCGGCACAGCCGGTCGGCCTTGTCCTGGGCGGTGGACCGGTCGCGACAACCGGACAGCACCACCAGCGCCAGAGCGCACACCACAGCCGCACAACGCCTCTTGTTCACGCAGTCCCCCCTACGCCTTCGCCCTTGTCGAGTAGACGATCCTAACGGCCCTGGTTGCACGCTGCCTGCCCGTCGTGTCGGTGGCGGACGTGGGCACGCGCTAACCGGGGCGGGCCGGCGACGGGCGCCGGTACGATCGCCCCTGTGAGCACCGAGGGCCAGACCGAGCAGGGCTACGACGCCCAGCAGACCGAGCGCAAGTGGCAGGCCCGGTGGCGGGAGACGGGCGCCTACCAGGTCGACAACGGCGACCCCCGGCCCCACTTCTACTGCCTGTGCATGTACCCCTACCCGAGCGGCCCGGCCCACATGGGCCACGTGCGCAACTACACCTTCGGCGACCTGATCGTGCGCCACCGCACGATGTCGGGCTACGCCGTGCTCTCGCCCATCGGGTTCGACTCGTTCGGGCTGCCGGCCGAGAACGCCGCCATCCGCTCGGGCGTGCACCCCCGGCCGTTCACCGACGAACGCATCGGTGAGCTGAGGGCCTCGCTGGAGAGGCTGGGGTCGATGTACGACTGGCGCCGCGAGGTGCGCAGCCACGACCCCGAATACATGCGCTGGACGCAGTGGATCTTCCTGCGCCTGTGGGAGGCGGGCCTGGCCTACCGCAAGAAGGCCCCGGTGAACTGGTGCCCCGGCTGCCAGACGGTGCTGGCCAACGAGCAGGTGCTGGCCGACGGCACGTGCGAGCGCTCGGGCGACGTGGTCAGCCGCCGGGACCTCGAGCAGTGGTTCTTCAAGATCACCGACTACGCCGAGCAGTTGCTCGACGACCTCGACGGCCTCGACTGGCCCGAGCGGGTCAAGGTCATGCAGCGCAACTGGATCGGGCGCTCGGAGGGGGCCGAGTTCGACCTGGCTGTGGCTGGCCGCGAAGGCGTCTCGATCACCGTGTTCACCACCCGGCCCGACACGTCCTTCGGGATGACCTATGTCGTCCTGGCCCCCGAGCACCCGCTGGTGGAGTCGCTCACGACCCCCGAGCAGGCGGCCGCGGTGGAGGCGTTCGTGGCCCACGTCAGCCAGGAGTCCGACGTCGACCGGATGTCGTCGGAGGGCCCGCTGTCGAAGCGGGGCGTGTTCACCGGGTCGTACGCCGTGAACCCGTTCAACGACCAGCCCGTGCCTATCTACCTGGCCGACTACGTGCTGATGACCTACGGCACGGGCGCCATCATGGCCGTGCCCGGCGAGGACCAGCGCGACTGGGACTTCGCCAAGGCCTACGACCTGCCCATCGTCCGCACGGTCCAGCCCCCCGAGGGCTGGGAGGGTGAGGCCTACACGGGCGACGGCCCGGCCATCAACAGCCGGTGGCTGGACGGGCTGGGCAAGGCCGAGGCCATCGCCAAGGCCATCGAGTTCCTGGAGGAACGGGGCATCGGGCGGCGCACGGTCAACTACCGCCTGCGGGACTGGTTGCTGTCGCGCCAGCGCTACTGGGGTTGCCCCATCCCCATCGTCAACTGCCCCGAGCACGGGGCCGTGGGCGTGCCCGACGACCAACTGCCGGTGGCCCTGCCCGACGACGTCGAGTTCCGGCCCACGGGCGAGTCGCCGCTGCGCTTCCACCAGGGGTTCCTGAACGCCCCCTGCCCGAAGTGCGGCGCGCCGTCGGTGCGCGAGACCGACACCATGGACACGTTCGTCGACTCGTCGTGGTACTTCCTGCGCTTCTGCGACCCGACGAACCGCTCGGCCCCGTTCGACCCGGCCGTCGTGGAGTCGTGGATGCCCGTCGACCAGTACATCGGGGGCATCGAGCACGCCATCTTGCACCTCATGTACGCCCGGTTCTTCACCAAGGCCCTGGCCGACCTGGGGGTGGCCCCCAAGGACATGCGCGAGCCCTTCGCCCGCCTGTTCACCCAGGGCATGATCCGCATGGGCGGGTCCAAGATGTCCAAGTCGAAGGGCAACCTGGTGGCCCCTTCCAAGTACTTCGAGTCGGTAGGGGCCGACGCCCTGCGCCTGTTCCATTTGTTCGTGGGGCCGCCGGCCGACGACGTCGACTGGTCCGAGCAGTCCGACGAGGTCATTGAGGGCTGCCGGCGGTTCCTCCAGCGGGTGTGGCGCCTGGGGGTGGCCGAGCCGGTGGCCGGGGACAACGACCTCGAACGGGCCACGCACCGGCTGATCGAGAGGGTCTCGGGGGACTACGAGCGGTGGTCCTACAACACGGCGGTGGCCGCGACCATGGAGTTCACCAACCTGCTGACCAAGCGGGGCGGCGGGGACGGCTTAGCGGTCGACACCCTGCTGCTGCTGATGGCCCCCATGGTGCCCCACCTGACCGCCGAGCTGTGGGAGCGCCGCCACCCCGGCGAGCACGTCCACGACCAGCGCTGGCCGGTGGCCGACCCCGAACTGGCCCGGGCCGAGACGGCCACCATGGTCGTGCAGGTCAACGGCAAGGTCCGGGACCGCATCGAGGTCGACGCCGGCGTGGGCGCCAAGGACATGGAGCGCCTGGCCCTGGCCTCGGACAAGGTCACCGCCGCCCTCGAAGGCCGCGCCCCCCGCAAGGTCATCACCGTCCCCCCCAAGCTCGTCAACCTGGTGGTCTAGCCGGGCCGGCCCCGCGCACGGGCGGTCAGGGGCGGTCAGGGGCGGTCAGGGGCGGTAGCGGCGGCCTTCGGCCGAGGACTGGATGGGGTGGGCGCTGGGCGTCGAGGGGCCGGCCGGTTCGGTGCCGCCCCAGACGATCATCTCCGAGCCCGTCCAGACACCGGGTGGGGCCAGGCGGCCCGACCAGCGGGCCATGGGGCGCCACGTGTCGGCCGCCGGGTCGTAGGCCGCGCCGTCGCCGAAGAAGTTGGCGAACGTGCCCGGGCTGCCGCCCCACACCAGCACCTCGCGACCCGTCCAGGTGGCCGTGGGGCTGACCCGGGCGTTGAGCGGGGCCTCGGCCAGCGATCGCCACGTGCCGGCCGCCGGGTCGTAGGCCGCGCCGTCGTTGAACACCTGGCGCCAGTCCTCCCCGCCCCAGATGACGGCCTCGGTGCCCGTCCACGCGATGCGGGCGAACCGGCCTTCGAGGGGGGACCGGGGCAGGGAACGCCAGCGGTCGGTGGCCGGGTCGTAGGCCGCGCCGTCGGCGAAGGCGGTGTCACCCGTGCCGCCGCCCCACATGAGGACCTCCCGTCCCGTCCACACGATGCCGCCCCGCAGGTCGCGGGCCGACAGGGGCGAGGGCGAGAGCGTGCGCCAGCGGTCGGTGGCCGGGTCGTAGGCCGCGCCGTCGGCCAGGAGCTCGGCGCTGGCGAAGTCGCGCCCACCCCACACGACCAGTTCCTGGCCCGTCCACATGCCGGCGGTGCGGCGGGCCGGGAAGGGGGCGGACGCGATCGGCCGCCACCGGTCGGTGGCCGGGTCGTAGGCCGCGCCGTCCACGAAGCCCTCCTCGGCCGAGGCCCCGCCCCAGACGAGCAGTTCGGACCCCGTCCACGCCGACGCCATGCCCGTGCGGGGGGCGAGGGGGGCGGGGGCGATCATGCGCCAGCGGTCGGTGGCCGGGTCGTAGGCCGCGCCGTCGCCCTGGGGGTCGGCCGCGGCCCCGCTGCACGGGACCTCGCGGCAGCTCGACCCACCCCAGACGATCATCTCCGTGCCCGTCCACTCCTGTACGGCCGAGGACCGGCCGGCCAGGGGCGAGGGGCTCATGGCCAGCCACTCCCCCTCGGCCTCGGTCGGCGCGCCGCCATCGCCGGCCCCGTCCCCCGAGAGAAGGCGGACGGCACCGACGACGGCGAGGAGCACGGCGGCGGCCACGGCCGCCACCAGGGGCTTGCTGCGGCCGGCTATCGCCGCATCGCCGCGAAGAGGCGCAGGACATACCAGAACAGCAGCATCACCGAGGCGAAGAGCTGCACGGCCGCCCCCACGTAGGCCTCGGCCGGGTACTGCCGCATGATGGTCTGGGTCTGGTAGAGGATCGAACCGCCGGCCAGGGCGATCATGGCCACCGAGAACCAGACCCCGAGGTTGAACCCGAACAGGAGCGAGGACACGATCAGCACCAGGGCGGCCACGAAACCCCACTTCATGATGGGCTTCATGTAGGACAGGTCCTTGCGGGTGTTGTAGCCGACCACGCTCAGGCCGGCGAAGCCCACGGCCGTCACGAACGCGGCCGACCAGACCGTCGAGCCGGCGTCGGCCACGTTGAACAGCAGGTAGAGGAACGGGGCGAAGATCAGGGCCTCGGCCACGGCCAGGGCGAACAGCCCGGCATACTGCTTGGACGGGTTGAGCACGTCGTGGGAGGCGTTGACGGCCAGCCAGTTGACGATCATGAACCCGCCCAGCACCAGGAGCCAGGCCGACGGGCTGCCGGCGATGATCTCGTAGAGGCTGCGGGCGATCCCGGTGGTGAAGAAGAACGCCTCGATGCCGACGAAGGCGACGATGGCCAGCGCCAGGTGCTGGTACACCCGGATGACGAAGTCCGAGCGCGTCCTCTCGTCCTGGGTGGCTACGGGCTGGTAGCTCGGGGGGGCGGTTGACATCTGTGGACCTCCGTCACATCGCGGTGATGCTCACCTGTACTGACGCTACCGGGGCCGAAAAGGTTCCGCGCGGACCGCCGGGCGGGGGCAGCAGGGCCGGCATGGTTGGCTTGTGCCATGGCCGACAAGAAGAAGCCCTCCCCGACCGGCGATGCGAACGTCCCGGTTTGGGAGCAGCGGTTCCGCGCTCCGACCGCCGGGTTCCCCCACTGGGGCCGCGACGCCCCCGAGCGGATGGCCCTGGCCTCGAACGAGGGCGGGGCCTGGCAGGTCTACGCCTGGGACCGCGCCACCGGCCTTCGCCGCCAGGTGACCGACGACCCCATCGGGGTGCCGGGAGGGGCCGTGACCCCGGACGGCCGCCTGGTGGTGTGGTTCCACGACGCCACCGGTGACGAGATCGGCCAGTGGGTGGCCGAGCCCTTCGAGGGGCCCGCAGCCGGGGACAGCCACGACCGAGACGCGGCCGCCGGCGGGGGCGGGGGCCGGAGCGAGCCCGGTCACGTCCCCCTGGTGGACGGGGTGCCCGATGCGTGGAGCACGGGCCTGTCGATCGGGGACCGGTGCATCGCCCTGGGCACGGCGGCCGACGACGGTTACGCCGTGTGGGTGGCCACCGGCCCGGGGGCCGCGGCCCGGCGCCTGCACCACCACCCCGAGTTGGTCGAGGTGGCCGGATTGTCCCGTGACGGGCGCCTGCTGGCCCTCCAGCACGCCGAGCACGGCGACAACATCCACCTGGCGGTGCGGGTCGTCGACCCCCAGTCCGGTGAGGTGGCCGGCGAGCTGTGGGACGGCGAGGGCCTCGGACTGTCGGTTGCGGGCTGGGCCCGGACGCCGGGGGACCAGCGGCTGGCGTTGGTCCACGAGCGGGAGGGCAAGGACCGCCCCGCCATCTGGGACGTGGCGTCAGGCCGGCGCGAGGACCTGGCCGTCGACCTCCCCGGGGACGTGAGCGTGGCCGACTGGTTCGGTGACGGCGCCTCCCTGCTCCTGCTGCACGAACACGAAGGCCGCGACCAGCTCTACAAGCTCCACCTGCCGACGGGCGCGCTGTTCCCCCTGGAGCACCCCACCGGCACCGTGTCGGCGGCCGCCGTCCGCCCCAACGGGGAGGTCTGGCTGCGGGTGTCCAGCGGCGCCCGGCCGGCGCGTACCCTGGGCGCCCGGGACCTGCGCGAGGTCGTCCCGGCCCCTGGGGCCCCAGCCCCCGAGGGCCGGCCGTTCCAGTCCTGGTGGTTCACCGGGCCGGCGGGACCGGTGCACGGGTTCTACGTGCGCCCGCCGGGGGACGGGCCCCACCCGGTGGTCATGCTCGTCCACGGCGGGCCCACGTGGGCCTACAGCGACAGCTTCATGGCCGACGTCCAGGCGTGGGTCGACCATGGCTTCGCCGTCGGGATGGTCAACTACCGGGGTTCGACGGGCTACGGCGTGGCGTTCCGGGACGCGTTGATCGGCAACCCCGGGTTCCCGGAGGTGGAGGACGTGGTGGCCGGGCTCGACGACCTCGTGGCCCGGGGAGTGGCAGACCCGGGCCGGGCCGTCCTGGCCGGAGGCTCATGGGGCGGCTACGTCACCCTGCTGGGCGCCGGCCTGGCCCCCGACCGCTGGGCCGCGGCGGTGGCCGCCGTGCCCGTGGCCGACTACGTGGCGGCCTATCGCGACGAGGCCCCTAGCCTCCAGTCGTTCGACCGGTCGCTGTTCGGCGGGAGCCCCGACGAGGTCGGCGGTCTCTACCGGGAGCGGTCCCCGCTGAGCTACGTGGACCGGGTGAAGGCCCCCGTCCTGGTACTGGCCGGGGACAACGACAGCCGCTGCCCGATCCAACAGGTCCTGAACTACACGGACGCCCTGGCCGCCCGCGGAGGCGAGGTTGAGATCTACCGCTTCGACGCCGGGCACGGTTCGATGGTGGTCGACGAGAGGGTGCGCCAGATGGCCGCAGAACTGGCTTTCGTGCTCTCCCGAGTCTCGACCTCGACCTCGACTTGATGTTATAGACCCTACTTGACCTGCACTTTTGATCGATTGTTGGAGGTGACAGGACCACTCGGCGTGACTAGAGTTTCACCTGATGAGCGGGACGACGTCTGCTGCGCGCCTCCAACGCGTACACCTGGCCGTGGCCACCGCCGCGGCCGCCGCCGCCCTGCTCCTTGTTCTCTTCTTCGGGGCCTCGGCCGCCTCGGCCCAGACCTCGGGCAGCTCGGGGGACTCGGGCAGCACGGGTGCGGCCACGGCCGGCGGCGGCGCCGGTAGCGACGCCTCCTCGGGGGCCGGGGCCGGCTCGGATGCCGGTTCGGGAAGCAGCGGCACGGCCTCCAACACGGCCGGTGCCCTCGGGTCCGGTGGCCAGGGCGGGGGCGGCGGGGCCGCCGGGGCAGACGCCGGGGGCGGCGGGGCGGCCCTGAACATCCTCTCCGACGGGACCAGCACGGCCACCGGCGGGAGCAGCGTGGCCGTGGGCAGCGCCAACGGTGGGGCCGGCGGCAGCTCGACGGTGGTCATCAACCCCACGGCGACCAGCGGCTCGTCGGGCGCCAGCAACGCCCAGGCCAGTGCCACCAACACCGGCAACACGGGCGACGCCACCTCGACGGCCATCTCCAATCCCGTTGCCCAGTCGGGCAACTCGGGCGCCACCGGCTCGACCGGGGCGGCGACCTCCAACGTCACAGCCAACAACACCGCCATCTTGGGATCGGCCACCGCCACGGGCGGTGCGGCCAACTCGGGCAGCTCCGGCAGCTCGGGGGCCACCGGCCCGGCCACCGCGGTGGGCAACGCCAACAGCTCGGCTAACTCGGGTGCGGGTGCCGACGCCATCTCCCAGTCGGGCGGCACCGGGACGGCGTCCAACACCATCGACGCCGCCAGCCTCGGTGGGGCGGGCGGGACGGGCGGCGTGGCCGCCGGCTCGGCCGGGGCGGGCGGCGCGGCGGTCAACGTCGGCGGCGGCTCGTCCAGCGCCACCGGCGGCAGCAGCGTCGGCACGACCGTGGCCGGCGGCGGCGACGGCGGCAACAGTGGCCTCACCGCCACTCCCCTTTCGACCTCCGGTTCCTCGGGCACGTCGGGCGCCTCTTCGAGCGCGACCAACACCGGGGCGACCGGCGCCGCCAACTCGGCGGCCACTTCCAACCCTGGAGCCGCCACCGGCGGTTCGGGTGAGACCGGCCCTACGGGGCCGATCAGCGAGTCCACCTCGGCGGAGAACTCGGCGATCCTGGGCGACGCCCGGGCGCTGCGGTTCTCCGGCTTCATCTGAGCCGGCCCCCACTTCCAACACTCGACGACACTGCGCCCCCGACGGGGCGCAGTTCTCGTTCCGGGCCCGGGTCAGGAACCGAGGTCGCGCAGCAGTTTGGGGAGGTTGAGGGTGAGGACGTCCTTCAGGAGGGCGGCCAGGCTGGGGGCGACTCGCACCGAAGGGGCGGCGGCCGTCGAGACGGGCAGGGGCAGGCAGGCGTGGTTGTGGTCGAGGTCGTCCTGCACCCACTGGACGAGGGCGACGGGCCCGCCCGTGAACGACCGCTCGGGCCCGCACCAGGTGGCCGCCTGCTCGCCGTTGCGGGCACCGGCCACCCAGTTGGGGAGCTCGGGCATGGACGCCCCGCCGGTGATCACCCCCCACTGGTAGCCGGTCGAGTAGACCCCGATGGGAACGTTCTCAGTCCGCAAGTAGGCGAGCGCACCCGAGATGGAGGCCACGTTGAGGGCCTTGTCGGACGACCACGAGTTCATGGTCTCGACGTCCAGCCACCAGCTGTGGTTCGACGCCGCCCCCGTCTCGGCCTGGGCGTAGGCGAACGCCAGCCGGGCGCCGTTGTACCCATAGTTGTAGGCGCAGGCCGTCTCGTTGGACTGGCTGCAACCGGGATCGGGGCTGCGCTGGGCGTGCCAGTCGAGCGCCCGGGTGGCTGTCCCGGGATTGGCGGTATTGACGTAGAAGGCGGCCGCCGGTGCCCCCTTCGCCCATTCGTACTGCACACCCAGGCACCGGTTGTCGGTGTAGGGGCGGCCTCCGTTCACCCCCACGATGCGGAAGGCGCCGTCACCCGGCAGGGCACGCCCGCATTGGGGCCACGACACGTCGTAACCGTGGCCGTGGGCCTGGGCCCCGGACACGGCCGTGAAGGCGGGCACCAGGCCCAGACTGGCCACGCCCAGCAGGCCGGCCGCAGTGGCAACTAGAGAACGTCGCAAGGCGTCTCCCCTCGGGGTTTGGAGTCGCGTCCTTGCGGGTAACGATAGAGACAACGGCGGACGCTTATGGCGCGCGTCCCCGCCGGGGCTCTACGGGCTCTGCTCGCGCAGGAAGCGTTCGACCTCGGCGGCCAGCTCGTCGGCCCCCGGCAGGTCCCCCCACGAGGGGCCTTCCCCCCCTTCGGCTTCCCGGGCGGCCTCGGCGTCGGCCTGGGCCTCGAGCTGGCGGACGAGGGCCCGGTGCTCGGTGCTGTTCTCGATGAGCTCCTCCAGCCGCTCACGGGCGGCGGCCGCCGCCTCCCGCAGCCCGCTGGCGTCGACCTTGACCCCGGCGACACTGGCCAGGCCGTCCAGCAGCAGGACACTGGCCTCCGGGTAGGGCATGGCCGCCGCGTAGTGGGGCACCTTGGCCCACAGGGCCACGGCCGGGATGTCGAGGTCGGCGAAGCGGCGCTGGAGCGCCACCACGATCCCCGCGGGTACGTCGAGGCTGCCCTTGACCACCCCCACCTGGGCGGCCAGCTCGGCGGACGTGGCCGTCGCCACGAGGGCGCCCGGCCGGGTGTGGGGCACGGGGGCGGGGAAAGCACCCATCCCCACCAGCATGCGCACCCCCAGGACCTGGCTCAGCTCCCCCACGGCCTCCGCGAACCGGCGCCACGAGTGGTCGGGCTCAGGGCCGACCAGGAGCAGGACGTCGTTGCCCTCGGCGTCCTTGCCCGCCCTTAGCTCGATCTCGGGCCACAGCACGTCCTGGTAGACCCCGTCGACGATCCGAGCGACCGGACGGCGGGCGCGATGGTCGAGCAGGGCATCGTTGTCGAACGTGGCCACCAGGGCCGTCTCCATGCCCTCGACGAGCGCGCCGAGGGCGCCGCTCCCGCCCAGCCCGGCGTCGATCCAGCCGTCCGGCGCCATGACCAGGACGGGGGATTCGACCGGAGGATGCCCGGCCGAGAGCTGGTAGAGGTCTGAGCCCGAGCCGGGAGTCATACGATCACCGTAGAACAGTGCCATGGAATCGGGGCCCGCCGGGAAGGGTTGTCCCCAGTGGTCGAAGCCAGGAGGACTGGAGAAGCCATGGTTACCGATGTCACCGACGCCACCTTCGAGCAGGACGTGGTCCTGCGCTCCACCCAGGTCCCGGTCGTGGTCGACCTGTGGGCCGCCTGGTGCGGGCCGTGCCGCACGCTCGGGCCGGTGCTCGAGAAGGTGGTGGCCGAGACCAACGGTCAGGTCGAGCTGGCCAAGGTCGACGTCGACGCCAGCCCCCAGGTGGCGGCCGCCTTCGGGGTGCAGTCCATCCCCGCGGTCTACGCCCTCAAGGACGGCAAGGTCGTCGACTCGTTCATCGGGGCGCTGCCCGAAGCCCAGGTCCGGGAGTTCGTGGCCCGCCTGGCCCCGCCCGAGAGCGAGACCGACCTCCTGGCCGCCAAGGGCGACGAGGCCTCATACCGGCAGGCGCTGGAGCTCGACCCGTCCCACGAACGTTCGGTGATCGGGCTGGCCGAGTTGCTCGTGGCCCGCGGTGACAGCGAGGAGGCCCTGGCCCTGCTGGCCCGGGTGCCGGAGTCGCCGGCCACCCGCCGGGTCGCGGCCCTGGCGCGCGTCGGGCCCGACGGCGGCCGGCCGGCCGACGTGGAGGCCCGCCTCGACAGCCTGCTGGACCGGGTCAAGGGCGACGACGACGCCCGCCAGGAGTTCGTCGACGTTCTCGAACTGCTCGGCCCCGACGACCCCCGCACCCCCCGCTACCGCCGGGCGCTGGCCTCGCGGCTGTACTGACGGCCGGCGGGACGAGCGTGGGCGGCGTGGGCTGGCAGCGGCGGGGCGACCACTGGCTGTGGGTGGGCGGGCCTGTTCCCCCGGGCTCGGATGCCATAACGATCGGCTCGGTCATCTCCGTGCGGACGGCCCACGCCGGCAACGCCCGCCTGCTGCGCCACGAAGAGGAACACGTTCGCCAGTGGCGGCGCTTGGGGGTTGTCGGCTTCCTGCGGGCCTACCTGGGCTCCTATGCGCGGGCGCGATGGGCCGGTTTCGGTCACCGGGCTGCCTACCGGCTGATCCCTCTGGAGATCGAGGCCGAGCGAGCCGCCGGGCGGGAGGTTCGCTAGACCTGTCGGGCTATCCCCCGCCCGTACCCCGCCCGCCGGGGTACGGGCGTGATCGTCGCTTCGAGGCCCGGCCGAGGAGGTCGCCAGGCGATCCGGTAGGAACTGTCACATCCTGCGGTATATGATGGCCTCAGGCGCTTCCCCCTGTCGTCCCATCGACCGGGAGAGCCGCGCCCGTGGAGCCGCCGTCCGAGACCCCCGCCACCCCGCCGAGCTGGCTCGGCCCCTGGGCCCAACGTGTGCCCCCGTGGGCCTGGTGGCCGGCGGCTGCACTGGCCGGGGCGGTGGCCGTCGTGTTCGTGGTGAGCGTCCTGCGCTCGCCGTCAGGGCCCGCCCCCCGCCTGACCCTGCCTCAGGCGGGCGCCACCGAAGGCGCCCTTCCGCCTGGTGCCTCCCCCGCCACTGACCCTGCGGGCGGTCCCTTGGCCGGCCCCGGGGCCGGCGGCGGAACGGTCGGCGGCGGAGCGGTCGGCGGCGGAGCGGGGGGCGGGGCGGTCGGCGAGGGCCCGGGTGAGGGTCCCTTGGCCACGGTGCACGCCGCCGGAGCGGTGGCCAGTCCTGGCGTCTATGCCCTGCCCGCGGGCGCCCGGGTCGCCGACCTGCTGGCCGCGGCCGGCGGTCCATTGTCCGAGGCCGACCTCGACCGCCTCAACCTGGCCGCACGAGTGGCCGACGGCGACCGGGTCTACGTCCCCCGGCGGGGCGAGGGCGAGCCCCCGAGCACGGAGGTCGGCGGGCTAGCAGGGGCCGGGGGCGGGCCACCGACCACGGCCGGGCTGGTCGACCTCAACACGGCCACGGCCGCCCAGCTCGACACCCTCCCAGGTGTCGGGCCGGCCACGGCCAACGCCATCATCACCTACCGCACCCGTCACGGGCCCTTCCGGTCCGTCACCGAGTTGCTCGAGGTCCCGGGTATCGGCCCCGCCAAGCTCGAGTCCCTCCGCCCCTTGGTGAAGGTCTGATGGCGCGGGCCCAGGGCCGCGGATTGACCCGGCGTCGACCAGCGGGGGAGGCAGGGGGCCGCGTTGGGCCCGCGGGTGCGGGGCCGGGCCAGGCCCACGGCAGCAGGGCCATGCGGGGCCGCCGTGGTGAGCCGCGGGGTCGGGCCGGGCAGCAGGGCCCTAGGCGGGCGGGCCAGCGTGGAGGTAGGGGCGGCGTCCGTGATGGGCCCGCGGGTGCGGGGCCGGGCCAGGCCCACGGCAGCAGGGCCATGGACCGCGCGCGGGCCAGTGGGGGCCGAGGGGGCGGGGCCGCCGTGGTGGGCCGCGGGGTCGGGCCGGGCAGCAGGGCCCTAGGCGGGCGGGCCAGCGTGGGAGGTAGGGGCGGCGTCCGTGGTGGGCCCGCGGGTGCGGGGCCGGGCCAGGCCCACGGCAGCCGGGCCCTGGCCAGGTGCGGGGGCGGCCCAGGCCCGAACCCGCTCGGGGACGGGCTGGGCTCGGTGAGCGGCCTTCGGAGCAGCTGTGCCGGGCTCGGCCCGGCGTCCACAGCCGTCGACGGCTGGACCCCGGGCCGGCCCCCCACCGTCATGTCGGGCGGGGGGAGCGTGCCGCGGGCCCGGCGTGCGCCCGATGCCACTCGGTTCCGCCCGTGAGCGATGTCGCCGCGGTGCTCATGGCGCTGTCCGCAGCGGCCGGCGCCCTGTGGGCGAGGCCCGTCCCGCTGGCGGTGGCGGTCGTGGCCGCCTTGGTCGCCCTGGTCCTGCGCCGGCCGCTCCTGCTCGTCATCGCAGTGGCGCTGGCCTCATCGGAGATGGGGGCCAGATCGTGGGCCGGCCTGGCCCCGCCCGAGCCCGCCCCTTTCGCCGGGGTCGTGAAGCTGGCGGGCGATCCCCGCAACGTGTCGGGCGCGCTGCGCGTCGACCTCCGGGTGGACGGGCGCCGGGTCGAAGCCTGGGCCAGGGGCCGGGCCGCGGGCCGGCTCGACCGCCGGCTGGCGGGCGAGCGGGTCGAAGTGCAAGGCCGGCTCAGCCCCCTGCCCGACGACCTGCGGCGCTGGCTCGCGCCCCGGCACATCTCCGCCCGTATGACCATCGACGAGGTCGGCGACTGGGAGCCGGGCGGCCTCACCAGCCGGCTGGCCAACGGCATCCGGCGCACGATCGTCTCGGGCGCCGAGTCGGTCCCGATCGAGCGCCGCAGCCTGCTGACAGGCTTCGTGCTGGGCGACGACCGGGGCCAGCCGCCCGAGGTGACCTACGACTTCCGGGCGTCGGGACTGGCCCACCTCCTGGTCGTGTCGGGGCAGAACGTCGCTTTCGTCCTGGCCCTGGCCGGGCCCGTCCTCCAGCGCCTCGGGTTGCGGGGCCGGCTGGTGGCCGCCATGGCCGTCCTCGTGTTGTTCGGGGTGATCACGCGGTGGGAGCCCCCCGTGCTCCGTGCGGTGGCCATGGCCTCGGTCACGCTCCTGGCCACCAACCTCGGGCGGCCGGCATCGACGGTCAGGGCCCTAGCCCTGGCGGTCACCGCCCTGGTGATCATCGACCCGATGCTCGTGCACTCCGTCGGCTTCCGCCTGTCGGTGGGAGCGTGCGTCGGCATCGCCTTGTTCGCCCGGCGACTGACCGCCTTGATCCCCGGGCCCCGGCCGGTGGCCGCCGCCCTCGGGCTGACCCTGGCCGCCCAGGCGGGCGTGGCCCCCATCATGGTCCCTACCTTCGGCAGCCTGCCGGTGGCCACGGTGTTGGCCAACCTGGCCGCCCTGCCGGCGTCGGGCCCGCTGATGGTCTGGGGACTGGCGGCCGGGTTCCCGGCCGGGCTGGCGGGCGAGCCGCTGGCGACCCTCGCACACCTGCCGACGAGAGCCATGCTCGCCTGGGTGGCCGGAGTGGCCAGGGTGACCGGGTCCATGCCCCTCGGCCACCTCGGGCTCGCCCATGTGGTCGCCGCGGGGGCCGCCCTGGCCGGGTGTGCCTGGGCCCTGACCCGGGGGCGGCGAGGGCTGGCCGGGGCCGGGGCGGGGTTGGCGATGGTGGCCATGCTGCTTCCCGCGGTGGGGATCGCCCGGCCCGGCACCGACATGGCCGTGTCGGTGGGCCGGGGAGCAACCCTGTGGCGCCATGGGCATGCGACCGTCCTGGTGCTCGACGGAGCCAGTGGCTCGCCCGACCGGTTGATGTCGGCCCTCCATCAAGCAGGCGTGCGCGACCTCGACATCCTGATCGCCAGCCGGCCGGGGACCAGCGAGGCCCGCGCCGCCGAGACCCTCCAGCGCAGGTTCCCGGCCGGGGTTGTACTGGCCCCGCCCAAGTCCAAGGTCCTGGGCGCCACCGTCCCGCCATCGGGCAGCGTCGTCGAGGTCGGAGCCCTGATCGTCCACATCGAGCACGCCGACGGCCGCCTGGCGACCACCGTGTCCACCAGCCGAGCCCCACCAAGGTGACTCGGCCTCGGCCCGGGCCGTGGTCTTGCTGACGGGTGGCCTGGACCGCATGGTGCCAGTCCGCCCTATGGTGGCCGGTCGTTCGCGCGTCCGAGGAGGTACATGGCTGCCCATCGTGAGCCCGCGCCGGGCGCCAAGGCCTCGGGTGAAGCCCTCAGTTGGGCCGTGGTCGCGGCCGTGGCTGCCGGCGGAGCACTGGGGACGCTCGGCCGCTACCAGCTCGAGCAGGCCTGGCCGGCCGTCAGCGGGCGGCTGCCGTGGGCCACCCTCTCGGTGAACGTGTCCGGGTCATTGCTGCTCGGGGCGCTGGCCGTCCTGCTGGCCGGCTGGGCCCCCCGGGGGCTGGCGCCGCGCCTGGCCGGACCCTTCGTTGGCACCGGTCTGCTCGGCTCGTGGACGACGATGTCGGCCTTCGCCGTACAGACCCACGAACTGGCCCGCGCCGGGCGCTGGGCGGCCGCCGCCCTCTACGTCGGGGCCACCGTCGCGGCAGGCACTGCGGCCGCCGCCCTCGGGGTCTTGGGGGCGCGGCGCCTTCCGGCCGGGAACCCGGGGTGACCCTCGCGGTGATCGTGGGCTTGGCCGGAGGCCTCGGGGCAGTGTTGCGCCACCTGGTGAACGTCGCCTTCACCCACCGGGCTGGCATGGGCTTCCCGTGGTCCACCCTGGTCGTCAACGCCATCGGTTCGGCCGTGCTCGGGTTGTTAGCCGGCGTGATGGCCGCCGGGACAGCCTCCGAGACGGTCCTCGTGGTCGTCGGGGCCGGGTTGTGCGGCGGTCTCACGACCTGGAGCGCGGCCGCCTGGGAGACGGTCAAGCTGGCCGGCGATCGGCGCAGGGTGGCCGCCGCCGGGTTCGCCCTCGCCAACCTGGCGCTCAGCCTGGGCTCGGCAGCCGGCCTCTTCGCCGTCGGTGTCATCCTGGTCAGATGACGGACAGGGCGCGCGCTCGGCCGGTGGGGATGGCCTGGGCCACCGTGGAGTCAGCCTGACGCCGCCCCCGCCAGCCCGGGCCGCCGCCTGGACCGGTGTGGCGGACGCGCCGTCGCTGGCGTGTTTGGCACACCGGTTCGCCAACAGCCGGGTAGCGCCTACCGTCGGGGCCATGACGCAACGACCGTCTCAGCACGCCGTTCCCGATGCCGGCACCGGCGAGGGCTCCGGGAGCACGGAGACCCGGCCCGCCGGGCCGGCACCGGCCGAGCCCTCCCACGCCGAGCGGTGCCGGACGCTGGTGGCCTCCTCGAGCCGTGGGGCGCTCTGCACGTTGGCCGTCGAGCCCGGGGGCTACCCCTACGGGTCAGTGGCCAGCTACGCCATCGACGGGGCTGGCAACCCGCTCCTGTTCCTGAGCCGCATGGCCCAACACACCCAGAACGCCCTGGGCGACCCCCGCGCCAGCCTCCTCGTGAGCGAACCGGTCCCCGACGGGTCCGACCCGCTGGCCGTCGGACGGGTGACGCTGCTGGGGCTGATGGCCGAAGTCGGGCCCGACGAGAGAGCCGACACCCGGGCCCGCTACCTGGAGGCCGTGCCCACGGCGTCGTACTACATCGACTTCGGCGACTTCACCTTCTTCCGCCTCTCGGTGGGCTCCATCCGCTACGTCGGTGGTTACGGGCGCATGAGCTGGGTCGAGGCGGCGGCCTACGCCAGCGCCCGGCCCGACCCTCTAGCCGGGGCAGCGGCCGCAGCCATCGTCGGCCACATGAACGCCGACCACGCCGAGGCCCAGGTGCTCCTGTGCCGCCACCAGGGCGGTCGGCCGTCGACGGCCGAGGCGACCATGTCGGCGGTGGACAGCTACGGGTTCGAGATGGTGGCGGCCGGTCCCGAGGGCCGGTCGGCCGTCCGCCTGGCTTTCCCGGAGCCGTGCACGACCCCCGACGAGGTCCGCCGGGCCATGGTTGCCATGGTGGGCGAGGCCCGCCGCCAGCTCTCGCCCGCGTCGTCCCCCGGCGCTTGACGGCCGTGCGAGGCTGGCGCCCCGCGTTCCATGACGGGCTTCGACCGGTCGCAACGAAGTCGGCCCGCCCCTCCCCGGACCACGCCGCTACCGTCGCGCCGTCATGTTCCTGCGGCTCGGTGAGCGTACCTACGACCTCACCACCCGCTCGCTGGTGGTAGCCGTCCTCGACGCCCGTTCCCCCGACCTGGTCGGGCGTGCCCGGGCGCTAGCCGCCGCCGGTGCCGACCTCGTCGAACTGGTCCACCCGGTCGCCGGCCCCGAGGGGACGGCTTCTGGCACGGACGCCGATCGGGCAGCCGGGGCCGTGCGCTCGGTCCGCCCGGTGGTCGCCGTTCCGGTGGCCGTCACCCTCGCCGCCGGGAGCGATCCCCAGGTGACGGCCGCGGCAGTGGCCGCCGGTGCCGTGATGGTGCGGTGGGCGGCCCCGGCCGGGGGCCAGCCCACCGGTTCGGCCCCTAGAGGGCCCGGGGACCGGGGGGGCGCGGGCCGGCCCGGGGACCGGGGGGGCGCGGGCGCGGTGGTCGTGACCGGCGACCGCGCCACCGCGGCGGCGTGGGCCGAGACCATCCCGGGGCGAGTAGTGCTCGAAGTGGCGGCCGGACAGCGGCCGCCAGCCGGCGGCCCGGCACTCCCGTGGCTGGTCACCGTGCCGGCCGGTGAGGACGGCATCGCCCCCGCGGCCCTCGCCCTCTCCTTGGGGGCGAGGCTCGTGCGCACCACCGACCCGTTGCCGGCCCGCCGGGTCAGCGACGTGGTGGCGGCCATCGCCGAGGCCGGCCGGTGAGCGTGCCCTTCCCGGCCTACCTGATCAGGGGTCAGGACGAGGTGGCCGTGGCCGAAGCCGTGCGGTCGGTGGTCGCCGACCTCGTGGCCGGCGAGGACGCAGGCCTGGTCGTCGAGGACTTAGGGGCCGACGACTACGAGGTCCGCGACATCGTCGACACGGCCCAGACCCCGCCCTTCCTGACCGCCCGACGGGTGGTGGTGGCCCGGGCCGTCGGGCGGTTCTCGACGGCCGACGTCGGGCCTCTGGTGTCCTACCTGTCCGACCCGCTCCCCACGACGGCGGTCGTGCTGGTCGGGGGCGGAGGCCAACTGGCCCGGCCCCTGGTCGACGCCGTGCGCAAGGTGGGCCACGTGGTCGACGCCGATGTCCCCGCTGGCAAAGGCCGGTCGGCGTGGCTGGCGGCCCGGCTCCGCGACGCCCCCGTCAAGCTCAACGCGGCGGCCGCCGCGGCCGTGGCCGAGCACCTGGGGGAGGACCTGAGCAGGCTGCCCGCCCTGCTGGAGACGCTGGCCTCGGGCTTCGGTCCCGGGGCCCGGCTAGGAGCCGAGGACGTCACCCCCTTCCTGGGCCAGGCCGGCTCGGTCGCTCCCTGGGAGCTGACCGACGCCATCGACCGGGGCGACGCGGCCAAGGCCCTGGAGCACCTCCGCCGCCTGCTCGAAGGCGGGGGACGCCACCCACTGGTCGTGATGGCCAGCCTGCACACCCACTACTCGCGCATGCTGCGCCTCGACGGGGACGACGAGGTGACCGACGAGAGGTCGGCAGCCGCCGCCCTGGGGATGACGGGGTCGACGTTCCCGGCCAAGAAGGCCCTCATGCAGGCCCGGCGCATGGGCAACGCCCGCATCGCCCGGGCCATCAGCCTGCTAGCCGACGCAGATCTGGCCCTCAAAGGCACGGTCGACTGGCCGCCGGCCCTCATCATGGAGGTACTGGTCGCCCGCCTGGCCGCCTCCAGCCGCTCCGGCCGGGCTACTGCCGCACCCGCCCGCGGGCGCTAGCGGCGCTGGGCCTGGGCCTCAGGACGAGGCCGCTCCTGCCTTGGCTATGCGGCGCATGAGACGTGACTTGCGGTTGGCCGCCTGGTTCTTGTGGATCGTGCCCTTGGCCGCCGCCTTGTCGATGCGCTTGATGGCCAGCTTCAGGGCCTCGGCACTGTCACCGCCCTGCTCGGCGACCTGGACAGCCGACTTCACGCGGGTCTTGATCTCCGAGCGCGCCGCCTTGTTGCGGAGGCGTCGGCGCTCGTTCTGGCGATTTCTCTTGATCTGGCTCTTGATGTTGGCCATGGAGCGACAAGGCTACATGACGTGTTGCTACGCGGCCGAAACGGGACGGAACTGGGCCTGACGATCACCGGCTACCAGTTCCCGGACGAGACGGTCGACCCCTGGGACTCCAACTCCCTGCTGATCGAGGTACGTATCGTGGCCCCCCAGGGTGCCTGGCACGTAGTCGACCCCTGCCTCACGACTTGGGAGACAGCCCACACGGTGCGCTGGCTGCTGGCCCTGTCCCAGCGCGCCGACCTGGTGGCCAACCGGCCCATCGCCATGAGCGAGCCCAACCTCACCCTCACCGGCCGCTCGGTGCCCGGTCACGCCGACCGGGCGCTGGTCACGGCCTGTTTCGCCCTCGAGCTACGCCCGCCCTGGGTCACGGGCGGCGGCGACCTGTGCGTCGACCTTGACCTCGACCGGTCCCAACTGGCCCAAGCGGCCGCCGATCTACGCGCCCAGCTCGGCCGCCACCCTCAGCGGGGGGACGATCCGACCCTCTGAGCCCGACGCGCGGCCCTGTCGGGCGGGGGCCGGTCCAGTGGGGGCCGGCTTACCGGCGGCCGGCGTCACGGGGGCTCCTCACCGGTGGGCCCGCGGGCCGGCCGGTCGGCGCACCGGCCGGCGGGCTCGGAACGCCTTGTGGGCCTCGACCGCGACCAGCACGGTGGCGGCCACGGCCACGATCCGGGCCCAGGCGTCGGCCCCGATGGGCTCGACCCGCAGGACGTACTGGGTGGGAGGCAGGTAGAGGGCGGCCACGTGGACCGCCAGCGCGGCCACCGCGGCCACGAACAGGAAGGGGTTGGAGACCGGGCTCAGACGGAACAGCGAGACGGCCTCCGAGCGGGCATTGCCCACGTGGAACGCCATGAACACGACCATGGTCGACAGGGCCACCGTCTGGGCCTGGGCCAGCGTGCCGCCCCGGTCGAGCTCCCAGCGGAACAGGGCCAGCGTCCCGGCCGCCATCACCAACCCGGCCAGCAGCACCCGTTCCCACAACAGCCGCGACAGCACGCCCTCGCCGGGCCGGCGGGGCGGACGTTGCAACACCCCCTTCTCGCCGGGCTCGAAGGCGAGGGCCACGTCCTGCAGACCGTTGGTGACCAGGTTCAGCCACAGGAGCTGGGCCGGGAGCATCAGCAACGGCCAGCCCGCCCAGACCCCCACGAGGATGGCCACGATCGTGGCCGCCCCCGTCGAGACCAGGAAGAACGTCACCTTGCGCACGTTGTCGAAGGCGACCCGGCCCTCCTCGACGGCCGCGGTGATGCTGACGAAGTTGTCGTCGGCCAGGACCATGTCCGCCGCCTCCCGGGCCACGTCGGTCCCGCTGCGGCCCATGGCCACCCCTATGGCGGCCGCCTTGAGGGCGGGGGCGTCGTTCACCCCGTCGCCCGTCACGGCCACCACCTCGCCGTTGGCCTCCAAGGCCCGGACGATGCGCAGCTTGCCCTCGGGCGAGACCCGGGCGTAGACGTTGACGTGCTGGGCCTCGGCCCGCAGCGTCTCGTCGTCCATGGCGTCGAGCTCCGTGCCCGTGACCACGTGGCCGTCGGGGTCGCCGATCCCCAGGTCACGGGCGATGGCGGCCGCCGTGATGGCGTGGTCGCCGGTGATCATCGCCACCCGAACTCCGGCCCCGTGGCAGGTGGCGACCGCTTCGCGCACGCCCGGCCGGGGCGGGTCCATCATGGCCTGCATCCCGAGGAACACCATGGCCTCGGGCTCACCTACGTCCTGCGGGCCGGCCAGCGGGCGGGGCAGCTCGCGGTAGGCCATGGCCAGGACCCGCAGGCCCCGGGCGGCCAAGTGGCGGGCGGCGGCGTGGACGGCCGCCGGGTCGATGGGCACCGGGCCAGACGGTCCGGCCATGTGGCTGCAGAGCCCGGCCAGGCGCTCCGGCGCCCCCTTGGCATAGACCGTGTGCGCCCCGTGGCGGTCCCGCACGCTGGCCGAGTAGCGGCGCTCCGGTTCGAAGGGGACCTCGGCGAACGACGGGAGGGCCTCGCGAACCTCGTCGGGCTCGATCCCCGACCCGATGGCCGGCACCAGCAGAGCAGCCTCGGTGGGGTCGCCCGTGAACTGCAGGCCGTCGGCGGTGCGGTAGACCTCGGCCTCGTTGGCCAGTACGCCGGCCAGGAGGGTCAGGTGGAGCGGGGTGCCGTCTCGCACTGGTGCGGGTGTCCCGTCGGCGGCCAGGCACACCCCCCCGTCGTCCACGGTGTACTCCTGCCCGGCGGCCCACACCCGCTGGACGGTCATGCGGTTCTGGGTGAGCGTGCCCGTCTTGTCCGATCCGATCACCGTCGTGCTGCCCAGGGTCTCGACGGCCGGCAGGCGCCGGACGATGGCGTTGCGCCTGGCCATCCGCCGCACCCCGAGGGCGAGCGTGACGGTGAACACGACGGGCAGGCCCTCGGGGATGGCGGCCACAGCCAGGGCCACGGCCGTGAGGAACATCTCCTCGGCCCGACCACCGCGGGCCACACCGGTGACGAAGGCCACCACCGCGGAGACGCCGACGGCCACCCCCACGAGTTTGGCGAACTCCCCCATGCGCCGCTGCAAGGGCGTCTCGGGCGCCTCCTCGGCCCGGATCATCCCGGCTATGGCCCCCAGTTCGGTGGCCGCCCCCGTGGCCACCACCACACCCCGGCCCCGCCCGGTGGTGACCACCGAACCGGTGTAGGCCATGTTCACCCGGTCGGCCAGCGGCACCCGCTCGGCCACCGGTCCGGTCCGCTTGGTGACCGGCAGCGACTCGCCCGTGAGCAGGGACTCGTCCACCCCCAGGGCATTGGCCGCTACCAGCCGGAGGTCGGCGGGCACCCGCGCACCCGGTTCGAGCAGCACGACGTCACCGGGGACGAGCTCACGGCTGTCGACCTCCCACTCCTGGCCGTCCCTGACCACCCGGGCCCGGGGGACGACGAGGCCCATCAGCGCCCGAACGGCCCCTTCCGCCTTACGCTCCTGGGTGAACCCGATGACGGCGTTGAGGGCCAGCACCACGGCGATCACCGACGCGTCGAGGTACTCCTCCAGCAGCACGGTGACGACCGTGGCGGCCAGCAGGATGTAGATGAGCGGGCTGCGGAACTGGCGGGCCAGCACGACCAGCGGGGGCGTGGGCGGCTGGTCCGCGAGTTGGTTGGGGCCGCACTGCTGGCGCCGTCGCTCCACTTCGGCCGCTCCCAGGCCGCCGGGACCGCTGCCCAGGACGTCCTCCACCTCGGCGCTGGCCATGGCGTGCCAGGCCCGTGGCCCCTCGGTGATGGCGGTGTGGGTCCCGGAGTCGGCCATGTGGTGTCGCCCGCCCCGGGCCCCTGGGGTTAACCCCACAGGGCGAACACACCTGCCAGCACCATTGCCGCCCCGGGCTCGGGATGTTGCACTGAGCCTATGGCGTACGAGCCCTCGCGGGCAGCCCGCCTCGTCTCCTCGGCCGTCGGGCCGCTGCTGCTGGCTCTGTTGACCCCAGGGTGTGGGGCCTCCGGGAGCGAGGCCCGTGACTGCCGGTCCGAGGGGCAGGCGTCGCTGTGCGTCGACACCGGCAACGGGGCGTTCACGGTCACGGGCGCCGGGTTCCAGCCCGGGTCCGACGTCGGGCTCAACCTCGACGGTGGTGCGGGCCGGCTGGTGAGCGTGGGCGACGACGGCCGCCTGCCGCCCCCTGGCGCCTCGCTCGCCCTGCTCCCCGGGCCCGACCTGGAGGAGCACCGGTTCGAGGGCGTGGACGCCGCCGGGCGGCCCGTGGTGTTCCTCGTTCTCTGTCTGGTCGACGAGACCCGCCAGTCCCGCTGCACGTTCTGAGCGACGCCTGACGGGCGACGGCCCGGCCAGCGGCCAGAATGGGCGCGAGCCATGATCCCTCAAGACAAGACCCGCAACTTCGCCATCATCAGCCACATCGACCACGGCAAGACGACGCTGTCGGACCGCATCCTCGAACTGTGCGGCGCCGTCGACCCCCGGGACATGCGCGAGCAGTTCCTCGACTCGATGGACATCGAGCGGGAGCGGGGGATCACGATCAAGGCCCAGAACGTGCGCCTCGACTGGAAGGGCTACACGCTCCACCTGATCGACACCCCTGGCCACGTCGACTTCGGCTACGAGGTGTCGCGCAGCCTGGCCGCCTGTGAAGGGGCGGTGCTGCTGGTCGACGCCACCCAGGGCATCGAGGCCCAGACGCTGGCCAACGCCTACCAGGCCATCGAGCACGACCTAGAGATCGTGGCCGCGGTCAACAAGATCGACCTGCCGGCGGCCGAGCCCGAGCGGGTGATGGCCGAGATCGAGGCCGTCCTGGGTATCGACCCCACGACCGTCCTGCGTATCAGCGGCAAGACGGGCGCGGGCGTGCCCGAACTGCTCGACGAGGTCGTGGCCCGGGTCCCGCCCCCGTCGGGCGACGCGCACGCCCCCCTCCAGGCCCTGCTGTTCGACTCGTACTACGACCAGTACCGGGGGGTGATCAGCGCCATCCGGGTCGTCAACGGGGTGCTCACGGCCGGGTCGCGCCTGCGTTTCATGCAGGCCAAGGTGACCCACGACGCCGAGGAGGTCGGGGTGCGCTCCCCCTCCCCGACACCGGTGGCCGAGCTGGGCCCGGGCGAGGTCGGTTACCTGATCGCCGGCATCAAGGACGTGGGCGAGGCCCGGGCGGGTGAGACAGTCACCACTGCTGCCCGCCCCGCCCCCGAGGCCCTGGTCGGCTACCGCGAGCCCAAGCCCATGGTGTTCTGCGGCCTGTACCCGGTCGACGGCGACGACTTCTCCGACCTGCGCGACGCCCTCGACAAGCTGCGCCTCAACGACTCGTCGTTCACCTTCGAGCCCGAGTCCTCGGGTGTGCTCGGCTTCGGGTTCCGCTGCGGTTTCCTGGGACTGCTGCACATGGAGATCGTTCGCGAGCGGCTCGAACGGGAGTTCAACCTCAGCCTCATCGCCACCGCCCCGTCGGTGGCCTACGTGGCCCACCTGGCCGGGGGCGGCACCACCGAGGTCTCCAACCCCGCCGAGCTGCCCCCGCCCAACCAGCTCTCGGCCATCGAGGAGCCTTACCTCACCGTCACCCTGCTGCTGCCCACCGAGTACACGGGCACGGTCATGGAGCTGGCCCAGGGCCGGCGGGCGGAGATGCAGAAGATGGAGTACCTCGGCCCCGAGCGGGTCGAGCTCGTCTACCGCATCCCCCTGGCCGAGGTCGTGATCGACTTCTTCGACCAGCTCAAGAGCCGCACCAAGGGTTACGCCTCGCTCGACTACGAACCCGCGGGGTACGAGCACGCCGACCTCGTCAAGGTCGACCTGCTGCTCAACGGCGCCCAGGCGGACGCCTTCAGCGCCATCCTCCACCGGTCCCGGGCCGAGGACTACGGCCGCCGCCTGACCGAGAAGCTCAAAGAGCTCATCCCCCGCCAGCAGTTCGACGTCCCCATCCAGGCCGCCATCGGGGGCCGGATCGTGGCCCGTACCACTGTCAAGGCCGTCCGCAAGGACGTGATCGCCAAGTGCTACGGCGGTGACATCACCCGCAAGCGCAAGCTCCTCGAGAAGCAGAAGGAGGGCAAGAAGCGCATGAAGTCCATCGGCCGCGTCGAGGTCCCCCAGGAAGCCTTCATCTCCGCCCTGCGCCTCGACGGCTGATCATGGTCCGCCCCCACTGAGGCCCCCCGAAACCTGCGCGGGAATCGTGGGCGTTCCGCCCACGTTTCCCGCGCGGGTTTCGTCAGGGGACGGCCCGTGACGGCGGTCCTGTGGTTCCGGCGGGACCTGCGGCTGGCCGATCACCCGGCGCTGGCCGAGGCTGGGGCGTCGCGCCCGGGGGGTGTGGTGGGCCTGTTCGTCGTCGACGACCGTCTGTGGGGGCCGTCGGGGGACAACCGCCGGGCCTGGCTGGCCCGAACGCTGGCCGCCCTGGACGAACAGGCGGGGGGCCGCCTGGTGGTCCGCCACGGACGGCCCGAGCAGGTGGTTCCCGCCCTGGTACGGGAGGTGGAGGCCGAAGCGGTGTACGTGTCGGCCGACTTCGGTCCGTACGGGCGCGGGCGGGACGGTGCCGTGGCCGAGGCCCTGGGCCCGGTCCCGCTGGTGGGGTCGGGTTCGCCCTACGCCGTCGATCCCGGAGAGGTACGGGCGGCCCGCGGGGAGCCGTACCGGGTGTTCACCCCGTTCCACCGGGGGTGGACAGCCCACGGCTGGGGTGTCCCGGTGGAAGTCCCGCCCGTCACGTGGGTCGGCGGGGTGGCATCTGCGGGCCGGCCCGGGGCCCCCGATGTCAAGGCCGCGCTGCCACCAGCAGGTGAGGCGGCTGCCCACCGGCGGCTGGACGCCTTCATGGCCGACGTGGACCGTTACGGCACCCTCCGGGACCGGCCCGACCTCGACCGCACCTCCCGGCTGTCGCCTTACTTGCGGTGGGGCACGCTGCACCCCCGGCAGGTGCTGGCCCAGCTGGGCGAGGGCCCCGGCGCGGCCAAGTTCCGGGCCGAGCTGGCCTGGCGGGAGTTCTACGCCGACGTCCTCTGGCACCGGCCCGAGTCGGCCCGCAGGGCGCTCCAGCCGGCGATGGCCGCCATGGAGGTCGATACCGGGCCTGAGGCCGACCGCCGGTTCGAAGCGTGGGCCACGGGGCAGACGGGTTACCCCTACATCGACGCCGGCATGCGCCAGCTCCTGGGGGAGGGCTGGGTGCACAACAGAGTGCGGATGGCGGTGGCCAGCTTCCTGGTCAAGGACCTGCATCTGGACTGGCGGCGGGGCGCCCGGTGGTTCATGCGCCACTTGGTCGACGGCGACTTGGCCTCCAACCAGCACGGCTGGCAGTGGGTGGCGGGCACCGGCACCGATCCCGCTCCCTATTTCCGGGTCTTCAACCCCGTCACCCAGGGACAACGCCACGACCCCCACGGCGACTACGTCCGCCGTTGGGTGCCGGAGCTGGCGGGGGTGGCCGGAGCGGCCGTGCACGAGCCGTGGAAGCTGGGCGGGCTCCTGGCCCCGGCCGGTTACCCGCCCCCGATCATCGACCACGGCCAGGAGAGGGCCGACGCACTGGCCCGCTACCAAGCCGCCAGGTCCACCTCCGCGGGCCGGGCCCACCGGTAGGATCGGTGTGCTTCGCGCTAGTGAGCGCGGGCACCGTGGGGGCCGCATGCGCAATGCAGTGCGCGGTGACCAGCACTTTGCCGTCGTAGGATCCTGACGCCCAGCCATCTACGTTCCCGAGGAGCCACCAGCGGTGAGCGGTCCCCGATGACCGACAGCGGCGGGTTCGTGGTCACCCACGTCGCGCCCCCCGACGGGCTCCAGGTCTGGCGCGAGCCCGACCCGGCGGGCGAGGTCGTGGCCACTCTCCAGCCCGGTGTCCAGATGCAGCTCATCGAGCGGTGGGGGGCGTGGGCCCATGTGGCCTTCTCCAACAACTGGTCGGGCTGGGTCGACGGCCGCCTCTTGCCGGATGGGCCCGCCGGTCGTCACGGCCGCGGCGAGGTCGGGGGCGGGGCCGGGGGCAGTGCGAGCCCGGGCGGGCCTGCCAACCGGGGCAGCGCCGGTGTGGCGAGCGGGCCGGGTGGGGGCCCCGGCAGCGGTGAGGGCGGCCTGGGGGGCAACGCTGCGGTGGCCGGGGCCGCGGGCGGCGGGGTGGGTAGCGCGTTCGCCGGCGGAGTGGCGGGAGGCGGCCCGGGGGGCGGGGGCGGGCCAAGTCAGGGCGGCGCGGGTGGGCCGGGCCAGGGTGGCGCGGGTGG